>DATCAX010000710.1:0-3421 GCA_036512375.1 Candidatus Angelobacter sp.
TTCCGCCCACGTTGATGCAGGCGTAATTTCCTTCCACGCCACCCGGCGCAGGACCAGTCCCTGCTCGGTAGATCACATTGTTGTAGGCCTTCACTGCGCCTTGCGCCGGATCGATCGTCGCAAAGTTAATGCCATCACAACGTGAATCGTGAATCAGGTTGTTGCGGACCGTAAGGTTGTAGAGTGGAGTAGTGTCCGAGTAAAACTGTAGCGCGCGGCATGATCGGGTATTGGCAATCTCGTTCCAGCCAAAGTCAACGCCGTTGGAACCGCTGTCAAACTGTATGGCCTGATAAAGCTTGATGCTCGTGCTGGTGGTGGAACCATTGTCATGAATGCGATTGCGATACAGTGAAATATTTGTGTCGGCAGAAAACGCCAGACATGCGCCCGTTCCTGAACCGTTCGGGCATGAAATGTCACTGCCGATGACGCGCCAGTTGGAAGAATTCGTCACTGTCAGTGCGCTGAAGCCTCCGCGCAGGCTGATTCCTGCCAGCACCCAGTAGCTGGCAGCAGCAGTCGTGCGGATGCCGTACGGCTGTCCAGTGGCCGAACCAATGGTTGCGGTCGCCCCCGGATACGCCACCAGGGCGATCGGCAAACCGGACGATCCACTTTTCGCCACCGCCAGCGACGTGCTGGAAGCGTCAAGCCCCGTCTCACTCACTCCGTTCCTCAAGTAGATGACGTCGCCTGCCTGAGCAGAGTTTTTCGCGCGCTTTACTGTGGCCCATGGAGCGGTGAAGCTGCCCGCGTTTGTATCTAAACCGCCGGGAGCAACAAAGAAGATCCTTCCCGTGCGCACCGTGAACGGCATACCATTACTTGCTCCCACTCCGGCCACGTTGACCACAATATTTCCGGTGATCGCGGAGTTGCCGAGCTGGAAGCTGATCTTGCCGTCAGACCACAGCAGGTACGCGGCGGGCGACGCTCCGCCAATCGTAAGCGTGGATCCGCCCTGCGTGGCGCCAAAGCCAAACCCGTAAATCGTAACCACCGCACCCTGATTATTCTGCCCACCGGCATTGGGGCCACTCTGAAGATCAGTAAAGATGGCAGTTGGCTGCGCGGCTCGGGCAAGCGGAACTGCCACAAAGAGACAGCTCCACAAAAAGAGCATGAAAGCTTTTTTCATTCAACCTCACATTTGGTTTTTCCAAGAAACGAAAGGGGACAAGCATGCAAAGGGGTTGTTTGCGTGCTTACAGGTGCGGGAAAAATCGCTTTTGGAATTGATTCGGTGCTGGTTAGAACTGCAACTCTACTTCCAAAACAGAAACACAAATGCAATTGAAGAATTTAAACAGGATGGTTTGTTGATGCTGAAATTCAGCAACTCGCAATCGCGTAAGGAGTTCACGCTGCAAGGAGGATATTACCGGGATTACGCATCAGTCGTAGTCCTCGCGGACATCTCAGTTGCTGACTTCATATCGAATCATATCGATGTATCGCGAAATATGCAAATTTTTTCACACTTAACGATTTCTCAGTTGAATCTTTAGGATGCCCTCATACACGCATTCTTATTGGCGAATCCTCATTACCAGTTTTCCTCGCACATGTCCCCGCTCGCTTAGTTGATGAGCTTCTGCGATTTGCTCCAGAGCAAAAACTTTTTCGATCACCGGACGAATCTTTCCTGCCTCGATCAACGCACTGATCTTTTCCAGTTCTCCGCCGCGAGGCTTGACTCGCGTCACCAAAAATCTCTTGCCACCCAGCAGTCCTCGCGCAACACCGCCGACTAAACCAGAAATCGCCGTGGCAAAAAACTTAAGCTTGCCGGTTGCCTCCTCCGGGATGGGCGTGGTCAAAGTAACCAATCGACCGCCGACCTTTAGCACACGAAACGAGTCTGCCCACACGTGCTTCCCCACGCCATCCAGCACCAGATCAAATTTCGACCGTATGTCGCCGATCTTCTCGCGCGTGTAATCAATCGCCAGATCGGCGCCGAGATCGCGCAACAAATCCTGGTTGCGCGTGCTGGCCGTAGCGGCAACATAAGCGTCAAAAGCCTTTGCAATCTGGATGGCCATCACCCCCACTCCGCCAGCCCCAGCATGAATCAGCACGCGTTGCTCCGGCTTGAGCCTTCCCTGATTCACCATCGCCTGCCACGCCGTCAAGGCCGATGCGGGCACGGCAGCGGCTTCTTCATAATTGAGGTTTTTGGGTTTTGTGGCCAGAGATTTTTCTGGGACCACCACATATTCCGCGTATGTTCCGCGATATGTCTTGGCCACGTATCCATCTTTCATTCCGTAAACTTCGTCCCCGGGCTTGAACAGAGTTACTGACGGCCCGATCTCAGTCACCACGCCGGAGAAGTCGCGTCCCCAGATTACTGGAAACACCATAGGCATTAAAGCATCCAGCAGTCCCTGTCTCAGCTTCCAGTCCACCGGATTCACGCTGGCGGCATGCACTTGCACCAGAACGCCGTTCGGCCCCACGCGCGGAACCGGCAAATCAATGCCAATCTCCAACACTTCGGTTCCACCGTATTTTTCAGCAATCACAGCCTTCATGGCAGGCAAAAGCCCTCCGCGCGAATACTACGGAATGTTTGCCTGCTTTTCCACAGTGGATTTCATGCTATACAGTTCTGGTCCCCCTGAATAGACAACACATGGACTTCGATCAACTGGAAACATTCCTTGAAGTCGCGCGCCACACCAGCTTTTCCCGGGCGGCGGAGAAGCGCTTTCGCACGCAGCCGGCCATCTCCTCGCAGATTCGCGCACTGGAAGAAGATATTGGCGCTCGCCTGTTTGATCGCAGTGGCGGCAAGGTTGCGCTCACCGGGGCAGGCAAGCTCTTCCAGCAGTATGCAGAGCACACCTTGGACGCACGCAAAACCATGCTCGTCACTGTTGCGGAAATGGAACGTGTCCCGCGCGGGGAAATCGTTGTCGGCGCAAATGAAGGGACTTGTCTCCACATCCTGCCGGAGGTTTTTGCCGAATTCAAGAAGCTTTACCCCAACGTGGGCGTGCAGATCAGCCGGCTGGAGCGGGCCAAGATCATGGAGTCTATCATTGAGAATTCCGTGGATTTCGGCGTGGTTTCCGCTCCAGTGGATGACAAGCGCCTGACCGTAGTGAATATTCATCGCGACGAGCTGGTGATTATCGCTGCGCCCGGCCATCCGCTCAGCCTCATGTCGCGGGCCAGCATCGCCGAGGTGGTCCCTTTTCCGCTGTTGCTACCCAAACTGGGCCGTACTCGGGATGCGCTGGAGAATCTTTTCGAAGAGCGCCACCTTAAGCCCAGGATTGCCATGGAACTAGACAGCAGCGAACTGCTCAAACGCTTTGTGGCCGCCGATGTTGGCATTGGCTTCATCGCCCGCTCCAATGTCAGTGAAGACGTAAAGGCTGGCGTACTGGCGGCAATCGCCATGGCCGAC
>DATCAX010000711.1:0-4169 GCA_036512375.1 Candidatus Angelobacter sp.
GCGCCGGCTGCCACAGTCTTAACGCCATCACGATAGATGGCCTGGGCCAGAACGGTAGCGGTGGTGGTGCCGTCGCCCGCCACGTCGCTGGTTTTGCTGGCGACTTCACGCACCATCTGCGCGCCCATGTTTTCCAGAGTATCGCCAAGTTCGATTTCCTTGGCCACGGTTACGCCGTCTTTAGTGATGACGGGAGAGCCGAACTTTTTGTTGATGACCACGTTGCGGCCTTTGGGGCCAAGAGTCACCTTTACTGCGTCTGCCAGTACATTCACTCCGCGCAGGATCGCCTGGCGGGATTCTTCACCGTGCACAATAATCTTTGCCATTGTTGCAATCTCCTATCAAGATTCTTTCCGCTCTTCGCGGTTTGGGTTCTCAAACTTTTCGGCTGGAAGCAATTAAGTCTCAATGAATGCTTGAAACATGCTCACTTATGCCAATTGTTATTTGCGTGGCTTAACGTCTTGCGGCGCCGGCCTTTTCAGGCTTCTCTGCGCTCTTGCTCGAGCCGCTCAGGATTCCAAGGATCTCGTCTTCCTTCATGATCAGCAGCTCTTCGCCGTCAATCTTGATTTCCGATCCGGAATACTTGCCGAACAGGACGCGGTCGCCTTCTTTTACTGCCAGTGGAACGTTCTGGCCTTTTTCAAACTTGCCGGTTCCGGCAGCGATTACGATGCCTTCCTGCGGTTTCTCTTTTGCGGTGTCAGGGATGATAATGCCACCACGAACGGTTTCCGTTTCCTGAAGCCGGCGGATGACAACGCGGTCATGTAGCGGGGTCAACTTCTGTGCCATGCGAAATTCTCCTCTCAAAAATATGCTCGAATAATAGGATTTACTAAGGCTGTTTGGGTATTGATGGGTTCTTGTTAGCACTCATTCCTATCGAGTGCTAATTATGAAATAAAGCGCGGAGGTTTGTCAATGCCAAAAGTTGAGTGACTTACGCTCATGATGGGGGCCGGAGCTGTTTCTGGTGTAATACTGAGAGAAAACCAATGAAATGCTGTGAATCGTGGGGCAAAACTGCCCAAGAACGAGCAGTTTGCCCCACAATCGGGCGTAGATTAAGCGCGCGCTGGATCAGCCTTTTCCACGTCTACACCCAGGTCAGAGAAGGCTTTCTGAGCCTTCTTGGGGTCAAATTTGCCGTCCCGGGCCAGGCGGGAAAGCGCAGCCGTCGCGATGGACTCGGCATTGTTTTCAAAGTGCTTGCGCAGGTGTTCGCGGTTGTCGCTCCGTCCAAAGCCATCCGTTCCCAGCGTTACCAGCCGGGTGCCCAGCCAAGGCGCCAGCTGGTCCGGAACCACCTTCATATAGTCAGAGGCGGCAATGATTGGCCCGTCTGTTTTCTCCAGGACAGAGAGCACATAGGGCGGCTTCGTCTTTTCCGCCGGGTGCAGCCGATTCCAGCGATCACAAGCCAGGGCCTCACGACGGAGTTCGTTATAGCTCGTTACGCTCCATACATCGGCCTGAACGCCGTATTTTTCCGCCAGAATGGACTGGGCGCGCAAGGCTTCGTTCAAGATCGGGCCGCTGCCGAACAGCTGCACTGTGGCTTTCTTGCCTTCCGCCGCCTTGAGCTTGTAAATGCCCTTTATGATTCCTTCCTCGCAGCCGGCAGGCATCTCTGGCATTACATAGTCTTCGTTGTAGAGCATAATGTAGTAAAAGCGGTCTTCGCCTTCCTGGTACATGCGGCGAATTCCGTCCTGAATGATCACAGCAGTCTCGTACACATAAGCTGGGTCATAGGTGGCGCAGGTTGGTACCGTGGAAGAAACTACGACGCTGTGGCCGTCCTGGTGCTGCAGGCCTTCGCCGGCAAGCGTGGTGCGGCCGCCAGTTCCGCCCATCAAGAAGCCTTTGCCCCGGGCGTCGGCAAATGCCCAGATGAGATCTCCGACGCGCTGGAAGCCGAACATGGAGTAATAAGTGAAGAAGGGAATCGTGGGTACTCGATAATTGGAGTATGCGGTTCCTGCTGCGGTCATTGAGGCCATCGATCCGGCTTCAGTGATGCCTTCTTCCAGAATCTGTCCGTCTTTTGCCTCGCGATAATAGAGCAGCATGTCGACATCGTGCGGTTTGTATAGCTGTCCCTGGCTGGCGTAAATACCAACCTGCCGGATGATCGATTCCATACCGAAGGTGCGGGCTTCATCAGGAATAATGGGAACCACCAGTTTGCCGATTTTCGGGTCTTTCATCAGGTTGCGCAGCATGCTGACGAATCCCATCGTGGTGGAAACAGCGCGGCCTTTCGATCCTTCCAGAGATTCCTTGAAAGTCTCTAGACCTGGGGCTTCGAATCCGCGCACACCCTTGCGGGCGTCGCGCTTGGGCAGATATCCGCCCAGGGCTTTGCGGCGCTCCTGCATGTATTGAATCTCAGGGCTATCCTCTGGAGGTCGATACGGCGCGCCTTCCTGGGCAGATTTATCTGGAATGGGAATCTCAAAGCGCGACCTGAAGGCCGTCAGCGCGTCGTCCGTCATCTTCTTTTCCTGGTGCGTGGCGTTGCGCGCTTGCGCTGAGCCCAGGCCATAACCTTTGATGGTCTTGGCCAGGATCACGGTCGGGCCGCCCTTGTGTTCCACCGCCCTCTTGTATGCGTTGTAAACCTTTTGTGGATCAAGGCCACCGCGCTGCAAGTGGAAGATTTCGTCGTCAGTCCAATCGGCGACCAGTGCCGCCGTCTCCGGATATTTGCCGAAGAACTCTTTGCGCACAAAGGCGCCATCTTTGGCCTTGAATGCCTGGTACTCTCCGTCCACGCACTCTTCCATGCGCTTGAGCAGCATGCCGGAGTGATCGCGCGCCAGCAACTCGTCCCAGCCGGAGCCCCAGATCACTTTGATCACGTTCCAGCCGGTTCCGCGGAAGGCCGACTCCAATTCATTGATGATCTTGCCATTGCCGCGCACCGGACCGTCAAGGCGCTGAAGGTTGCAGTTGATGACGAAAATGAGGTTGTCGAGCTTTTCGCGCGACGCCAGCGTGAGCTGCGCGCCCAGAACTTCAGGCTCGTCGGTCTCGCCGTCGCCGATGAATGCCCAGACTTTGCGCGGCGTTGGGGTGATCAGTCCACGATTTTCCAGGTAACGCATGAAGCGCGCCTGGTAGATGGAATTCAGCGGACCCAGTCCCATGGAAACCGTAGGGAAGCGCCAGAATTCAGGCATCAGCCACGGGTGCGGATAAGACGACAACCCCGGTGTGTCACGCAATTCGTGACGATAGTTTTCTATTTGCTGTTGGCTGATGCGGCCTTCCAGATATCCGCGAGCATACACGCCGGGGGACGCGTGGCCCTGGAAATAAACGAAGTCGCCAGGCTCGTCACCGTACGTGGCATGGAAGAAATGGTTGTAGCCCACTTCCAGAAGCGTCGCCAGAGAAGAATATGTGGAGATGTGTCCACCAATGCCGGGATCTTTCTTATTCTGCCGATGGACCATCGCCATAGCGTTCCAGCGGATAAGGCTCTTGATGCGGCGCTCCATCGCACGATCGCCGGGATACGGCTGTTCTTCTTCAACCGGAATCGTGTTCACGTATGGAGTGTTCAGCTGTACTGGGACGTCCACGCCGGATTGGCGTGCGCGCCGGGTAAGGGCATCAAGGAGCCGAGTCCCCTGGCCAGGGCCTTCCTGGTCGATAACTTCATCAAAAGCTTCAATCCACTCTAGAATTTCCTCGTGGTCCGGTTCAAGGGCTGCGGCGGGTTTTGCATTCATCTCTATAGTATGACGCGAACCACCAGCAATTTCCACTGATAGAACGTAGGAAACTGTAAAGACGGGAGGATCAACGATTATTGGCCTGAAGTCGCTTGCGGGCGAGGCATCCGGCCGTCCGCCGAGTAAACATTATCAAACTCGACGTCGAGGCTCGTCTGATTTTCGAGAGAAATTAGCGCGCCCTTCAGTTCTTTGTTAAATTCTGCCACAATCGATTGCGACCATTCATCGGACCAAAGATCTCTGCGCCGCAAATACTGTTCCATGAACGTGAGAGGGTCGGGAGCGGTGAATCGCGCCGAGCCTTGCTCTGCATCATTTTTGGACGGCGCACTACTACGCGAGGTCAGGCATTCAATCACTGCTGGGCCGTGGCCCTCACGTGCGCGTCGGATTGCTTCCTGCGCTACGCGAAAC
>DATCAX010000712.1:0-2959 GCA_036512375.1 Candidatus Angelobacter sp.
AGTGCTCGCCGCGGTCGGATAGCAAATGCACACTGGCGCCAGCAGCGCCATCACAAGCGCGCACGCCAACGCCACCCGTTTCCATGCAATGCCAGGCACACAGATAGTCTACAGATCGAGCCACGCGGCGCAGTGACGGAGATCACATTGGATTTGTGTGAGTACGCCTGATGTGCTCCCCAGAAATTGAACCAGCGTGAATGAGAGTTCTCCGGCTAAACTAGCCCGCTCGGGCCAAGCGAGGAGAACGAAGTTGAAGAAGAGTCGATTCACCGAAGAGCAGATCGTGGGGATGTTGAAGGAGTCCGAAGCGGGTCTCGGGACGGCGGAGTTGTGCCGCAAGCATGGCATCAGCCAGCAGACGTTTTACCGCTGGAAGGCGAAGTACGGCGGGATGAGTGTGAGCGAGACGCAGCGGCTGAAGCAGTTGGAAGACGAGAACCGGAAGTTGAAGCAGATGGTGGCCGACCTGATGCTGGACAAACAGGCGTTGCAGGCGGTGCTGTCAAAAAAGTGGTAGGCCCGCGGGCTCGGAGAGAAGCGGTAGCAGTGGCGCGTGCGATGGTGAAGATCAGCGAACGGCGCGCCTGCGGGCTGTTGATGGTGGTGCGGGGAACGTGCCGGTATGAGGCGGCGATCCGCCAAGCGAACGACGAGTTGCGGCAGAAGCTGCGCGAGTTGGCGATGGTGCGCCGACGGTTCGGATATCGGCGGCTGCACGCGGTGTTGCGGCGCGAGGGTTGGACGATCAACCACAAGCGCATCTACCGGCTGTATGTGGAAGAGAAGTTGTGGGTACGGAAGCGGAATCGCCGGCGGCGGGTAAGCGTGCCGCGTCGAGCGATGCTGCCGCCGACGGGGGCGAACCAGACCTGGTCGCTGGACTTCGTCAGCGATGCGCTGTCCACCGGGCGCAGGTTTCGGACGCTGAACATCGTCGACGACTACACCCGCGAAGCGCTGGGGATCGAGGTCGACACCAGCCTCGGCGGGGTGCGGGTTTGCCGCGTGCTGGACCGCCTGAAGATCGAACGTGGCGGAGTGCCGGTGCAGATCCGCAGCGACAATGGGCCGGAGTTCATCAGTAAGGCAGTCGAACAATGGGCTTATAACAACGGAGTGGAATGGCACTTCATCGCGCCGGGTAAGCCGATCGAGAACGCCTACATCGAAAGCTTCAACGCACGCTTTCGCGATGAGTGCCTAAACGAGAACTGGTTCATCGACCTCGCCGATGCCAGGCAGAAGATCGAAGACTGGAGGCAGGACTACAATCAGCAGCGTCCGCACAGCGCGTTGGACTATCGGACACCGGAAGAGTTCGCGAAGCTGGCCGGATCAAGCTATGGAAAAGACGGCGGCAAAGCCGCCTTGGAAAACGCTGCGCGTTTCCCACTTAATGGGATGGTCCGCCGCCGATCCAGATCTCGGACCTGGGATATAAAAGGCGCAGGGAGGTGGCATCCATGGAACTGCATTTGATCGGCGTTGACTTGGGTAAGACGGTATTTCATTTGGTGGGATTGAACCTGCGCGGCGAAGTGGTGGTGCGCAAGCAGTTTTCGCGTAAACAGTTGCTGCGATTTACAGCGAACCTGAAGGTCGATCGCATTGGCATGGAGGCTTGTGGCGGATCGCACTTTTTGGGGCGCGCTCTGCGAGAGCAAGGTCATGATGTACGCCTCATGCCAGCCCAGTATGTAAAACCCTATGTCAAGACGAACAAGAGCGACTTTATCGATGCGGAAGCGATCGCGGAGGCCGTGGGACGGCCCAACATGCGCTTTGTTCCGATCAAGACCGATGAGCAGTTGGATCTACAGTCCCTGCATCGAGTCCGTGAGCGCTGGGTCATGCGACGCACGGCCATCGTAAACCAGATTCGCGGGCTGCTTCTGGAAAGAGGAATCACCTTGCGCAAAGGCAGACGCCATTTGGCCATGCACTGCCGGGGATCCTTGAAGATGCCGAGACTAAATTATCCGGCGCGCTGCGCTTTTTGCTTGCTCAACTAAAACTCGAACTGGATCAGTTGGCCGAACGCATGGATCAGGCAGACGCGGCTATCGCACAGGGCGTGCGGCAGAGTGAAGCCTGCCGGCGGTTAATGGCAATTCCGGGAGTCGGACCAGTCACCGCCACCGCGATGATTGCGTCTATCGGCAACGGATCAGCATTCCGCAAAGGCCGGGAGTTCGCGGCTTGGCTGGGGCTTGTTCCGAGAGAACATTCGACTGGCGGCAAACAGACGCTCCTTAGCATAAGCAGGCGTGGGAACGCTTACCTGCGAAGATTATTCATCCAAGGTGCCCGGGCCGTGTTGCAACAGAAGATGAAACAGTCATCTGCACTGAGCGCTTGGCTCATCCAGCTAACGGCCCGCAGCCACCCCAACGTCGTCGCCGTGGCCCTTGCGAACAAGCTCTCGCGCATGGCTTGGGCGGTACTGGCGAGGGGAGAAGCTTATCGAACTCCTGCAGCCATGGGTGTTGCGGCAGTCTGACTGGCCTGCAAATGACGCTTGGCTGAGGCCAAGCTTGGAAATCGCTCCGCGATTCCCACATTCGCAGCCCAGCGGCTACGGATTTTATGTTCTTCTACCCGGTTTGCTTGCGAACACAAGATGACACAACGGTCCAACCCGGCGCTTTCTAAACCTGCTGTGGGAAAAAGTCTTCGAAGGCTGACCACTTAAATAGGAAGAGAGCGCAGCGCATTCCATCCTGGCCAGGAGCACAGTGCTCCAAGAAAGGCCGAATACATTTGCGCAGACCTGCCTGTCAGCTTCATTTTTCGCTTGCGAAGAAGGCGGCGGACCATACATTCCCACAGCTCTGGCGGCGACTGTCTGAGCATGAAACCAGCGGCTACGCCGCTCAACCCAACCCCGGACCTCTCATTATGAGTGGATCAAAACCGGGGGGCACATCAACAACACCAACGGCACATACATCTTTAC
>DATCAX010000713.1:0-9971 GCA_036512375.1 Candidatus Angelobacter sp.
GGTAAATTCTGTTGTGCGTTGGCGCTGAGCGCGGTCAGCCCTGCAAATAGTGTGGCGATAAGTACGCGTTTCATCATGGTAGCCTTCCTGGTAAGCCTTCATCAAAAGAGATGCTGCCGCATAACTGCGAGTTGCGCTACGCTGCCGCAGCAGAGCTGGAATAGCAGAGCTGCACGCCAGAGCTGCGGTTTTCATGCTCTGCCTGCTACTCTGAAATCCACGAGCACCCACATGGCTGGTTGAAGTCTTGATCCGACCAGCAGGTCTGATCCGCTTGATCCATATTGATCCACTGAAGGTTTACAATTCCGCGCATGCGCAAAATCATCCTTGGTCTCGGCATCAGCATTGACGGCTACATAGCCCGCCGGGATGGCACATTCGACTTTCTGTTTATGCCAAAAGACTTTTCCATGGCGGAGTTCTTTGCGTCGATCGATACCGGCATCATGGGCCGCAAAACCTATGACGTGTCCAAAGCCGTAGGCGAAGGCGGCTTCGGGCCGAAGTTGAAGACCTATGTTCTTTCCCGCACGCTGCCGCCGGGCGAACGCGAAGGCAAGACCTTCGTAAACGTGTTGCCGCAAGCGCTGGTGGAAGAAATCCGTCAGCATAAAGGCAAGGACATATGGCTGATCGGCGGTGGTGAAATTGCGCGCGATTTTTTGCAGGCCGATCTGGTCGACGAACTCCATCTCGGCGTGGTGCCGGTGCTGCTCGGTGAAGGCCTGCCGCTTTTCCCTGGCGGCTTTCCTCAACGCAATTTTGAGCTGATGGAAAACAAGAGCTTTTCTCAGGGACTGATCTCGCTCAAGTACAAGCGAGTGCGCAGCAAGGAGAAGAAACAATCGCTATGACCACTCGACCGGGCCTCACTGCCACCTCTGACGGTAACTTTGCCGCCGCGCTTAACGCTTCCGCCAGCGGATGGAATGGAGCCATGGGCATTCATTTTGTCCGCGCCACCGCCGATGAAGTTGTGGCGGAAATGGAGATCGCTGCGTACCACCGGCAGCCCTATGGAATCGTTCACGGCGGCGTGCATTCCGGCCTGATTGAAGCGGTCACTTCCGTGGGCGCGGCGCTGGCGGCATTGCCGCGCGGGCAGTCCGTGGTTGGCCTGGAAAACCATACGTCATTCCTGAACGCAGTGCGGGAAGGGAAGCTGCTTGCCACCGCTCGACCACTCATGCGTGGACGTCGCACGCAGGTCTGGGAAGCCACCATCACTGACGCCGAAGGACGTGCCGTCGCCAGCGGTCGCGTGCGTTTTCTGGCGCTCGAAGCGGGTGCGTCGCTGGCCGGTGAGACCGTCACGGTGAAGCGGTCTTTAGAATAACGTTAAAACCCAGCACTTTCGCTCTTTGACAACCAGATCACACTCATTGCGTGACCGCCGTCACAGCGCAGGTGTCCACGTTCCGGCTAGATTGGCCTTCTCGGAGGCACTATGAGCAGCGCAGTCATGGAAAGAGTTCTAGAAGAGCCCAGGACGCAGGGACCTGTCCTGGTCGCACCAGTGAAAGTTGCGGAAAAAACGTGGGAAGACCCGCATCCACTGGTCCCTGTATTCATCGCCGGAGTCATCGCGCTTGCGCTATCGGCCTTGTTTGTCGGCTCGATCCTGGCTTGGCTGGCCCTGCGTCACACCGGCATCATGGCGCTGTAAAGTTCGCGTACCGTTTTGATCGCCGCAGTTTACCGTTTCGGCAGCCCCAGCGCCCATGTTTCCAGCTGTCCGATCTGGCGCATCAGTTGTATCTGCGCGCGGTCCAGTTCGAAGCTGGAGTTCAGAAATGCGGTGTAACGCTCGTGCTCAGACACGCGGGCGTTCTCTTCGTCTTTCAGGGTCGCGGTTCCGCTTTCGATCTTCGCATGCGTCGACTCAATATCGGACTGGGCCAACTGGTGCTCCAGTTGCGCTACTTCGCGCGCCGCCGCCAGTTGCTCGACTGACCGCTGTAACTTCAGCGTGTCCGTGCTGACCTGTTCCTTCACGCCCTGCGCTTCTTTCCGTGACTTCGCTGCATCCGCTTTCGCTGCTTCGGCTGCGGCACGCTGCACCGGATTGAAAAACGGGAAGCGGATGGCCACTCCCGCCGTGATGTTGTGTCGTTGAAACTTCTGGAAAAACTGGTCGTAATTATTGAAGCGCGCCAGTACGGCGTACTGCCCCACGAAATCAATCGACGGATATAGCTGCTTGCGCTCCGCTTGCGCGCGAAACTCCTTTGCCTGCGCGGCTGCGTCCGCAACTTTCACCACGGGATTGTTCTTCAGCGCATCGCTCGGCAGGCCCTCATCCTGGCCGACCGGCGGCATCTCCGGGATAGTTTCCGTTGACGTCCTGATTGCTGCTACCGGCAGTCCCGTCAGCTGCGCTAAGCGCAATCGTAATTGATCAGCCGCGGCATGCGTCTGTGCGATGTCCAGCCGCGTTCTTGCGCCGGCAAGTTTGGCGCGCGTGCCCTCCACCTGGCTGTCGAGCCCGGCTTGTATGCGCTGGGCTACAATGTCCTGAAACTTTTGCGCCGACTGTTGCTGCTCTTTTTGTATGGTCAGGGACGAGTCCAGCAAATCAAGCTGCACGTAGTCCACCGCGGTTTCCATCATCACGTCATTGCGGCGATCGGCATTCTGCGCCGTCGTCACATCCACATCGCTCTTGGCGGCCTTCACATAGTTGCGCTGCGCCAGGTTGATGAGGTCTCCCTGGAAATTTACGTTGAAGATCGAAGGCGCCGCTCCTTCCAGGCTGAGCGGGAAGCCGTATGATCCGCCCAGACCGGAACCAAGCACCATCTGCGGCAGAAAAGCGTTGTGCGTTTGCGACACGATGGCCCTCGCCCGTTGCAGGTCTGCCTGTGAGAGTCCTGTCGTGGCGCTGTTCTTGAGCGCCAGTTCAATCGCCGTGCGGAATGCCAGCGGCTTGTCATGACCGGGAGAGGTATCTTGCGCGAGCAGTGTTACCGGAAGCGCCATTACCCAGGCGGCAACTATGAGGACACGGGCATGCAATTTCATTTTTTCACCTGCGCGTTTGTTCGGATGGTGTGGAAAGACGTGATTCTATCGGGAAACGCGCGCCAGCGCATCCTGCGCCGGGCGGTACTCTGAGGCCATATTCAGCGCAGTCTGGAACTCGGCTGCGGCATCCTTCTTTTTGCCTTGTTTTTCCAGCAGGACGCCCAGCAGATAGTGGGCGCGAAACGCCGGGCCGTCTTCTGACACGTCATCCTGGGAAACATAGTGGCGCAGAATTTGTGCCGCGCCGGCAAAGTTGCGGCCCGAATGCAGCAGGAGCGCGGCGGAGTCGAATTCACTCGCGTCGCCCGCGTGCGTTGCGGCCACTGACTGGCGGATGGCATCTTCCATTTCAGAAAGCCGTCCCGTACGCCGATAAAAATGCGCCAGCTCCACCCAGTAATGCGAGGGTTGGCTGCTGGCCGCAATCGCTTTCTTGTATTCTGCTTCCGCGCCGGTGCTGCCCTGCTTTTCTTCTACGCGAGCATAAATATAACTGGCCAGTGCTCTATCATGCCTGGCAACGTAGTCGGCTTGCTGTTTGGCTTTGTTCTTGTCGCCGCCCAGAAAGCCCGGAGCTTCCAGGTAAAACTCGCTCAGGTCGGAGCGGGCCGGCAGATCGTTATTGTCCAGTGCAACGGCGCGTTCAAATTCCGTTTTGACTTTCCGAGCCAGCCCTAAAGCCGTGAACGGGTTGGCATCTTCCGCCTTCCGGCCCAGGGCGCGCCCCAGCCATAGGTGATAGGCGCTGTTTTGCGGGTCCAGCGCAATGGCCTTCTCCGCCATGTGCACGGAGCTGTCCCAGAGTTCAAGCTGGAAGTAGACGCGGCATAACAGGTTGTAGGCTCGCGCGTCATTGGGAGCATTTGCGATAGCGATATTCAGTGCATGCAGAGCCTGGTCGGCCTTGCCTGCCTTGAGTAGAGTCGCCGGATCAGTGTCCGCCCCGGCTGCCGTGCCAAGCACAAACAAAAACACTGCTGCCAGCCGGAACAGGATCCTCAACGTTCAACCACCTTTATGTCCATGCCGCTGCGCAGCGGTTGCGCGTTGATGGCTCCCAGCGCGATCACCGCGCCCTCAGGAATCCCTTTTATCACTTCCACCCGCGTAAGACTGGAAAGGCCAGTCTGCACTTCCTGCGCCACGATCTTTTCGTCTTCAATCTTGTAAACGTAGCGCTTGCCGTCAACGTCATGTACGGCCTCTCGGGAAACCGTGAGCGCGTTGTCATGTCGCGCGGAAATAATGCTCACATTCACGTTCACGTTTGGCAACAGCTTGCGGTCTGAATTGTCGATCTCTGAAGTGATTTCTCCCACCGTGCGCGTTCCCACCATGGTCACTGAAGTGGGGACGCGAGTAAGCGTGCCATCCCAGGTGCGTCCCGGCGTGGCGTCCCACTTGATTTCAACCTTTTGGCCTTTGGCCAGCCGCCCGATCTCCGGCTCATCCACAAATGCGCGCACTCTCACTTTTTCCAGGTTCGCTACCTGCACCAGCAAATCTCCGCCATTCACATACGATCCCGACCTCACCGGAAGTTGATACACCGTTCCAGCGAATAGCGCAGTCACGTTGGAGTGACGAAGCACTTCCTGCGCGGCGGTGTACGCTGCGCGTGCCTCCGCGGCAGATGCCTCTACCTTGGCGACTTCGGGTGATGAGAAACGACCGCTTAGTTTCGCTTGCAGCAACTGCACGTCGGCATCCGCTTTTTTCTGCCGGTTCTGTGCTGCTTCCACTTCTGCCGGCGACGCTGCGCCATTCTGCCGCAGTTTCTGGATTGCTTGCAGGTTACGCTGCGCTTCGTCGCGTTCTGCCTGCGCTTTAGTAAGATCAGCCCGGCTCGTCAGAAGCTCTTCCTGCGTGCCACCGGCCTTAATGCTGCTCAACGCCGCCTCCGCGGACCGCAACTGCGTTAGAGCGCGCGCGGCCTGCGAGCGGGCTTCAGCATCATCCAGTTTGACCAGAAGCTGGCCTGCTTTCACGTGGTCGCCTTCAGCTACCAGGACTTTGTTGACGGTGGCAGGCGCAGGAGCATGCGCTTCAAAGCTGTTAGTGGGCTCGATCTTGCCATTGGTGGAAATCACGCTGGCAATCTCCTGGCGCACTACTTTTTCCGCCCGGACCGGTGTTCCCGCGCGCCGGCGGTTAATTCCGGTGAATAGCAGCACCGCTGCCACCACCAGTACCACCACAAGCACCACTCGCGTGCCGTTATTTGAGATTTGTTTCGCCATCTTGAAACTATGTTCTTCTGAGTAAAGACCTGTGAATCAAACTGTTAAGTATATCCAAGCCCGAGCACCGGCGCAGAATCCCATCGGCTGGTCTGCATTTTCGCTAGCTGCATTACTGCCAAACTTTTCTGCCGGGTGGTTCTATTTTAGATGGTCGTCCCGCGCCCGCGGTTACGTCCTGAAAAAGCGTTGTTACAATAGACTCCGATGTCACATCGTACAGGCTATACCGACGATCACGCAAAATCAGGGCTGGACCATGATTTCCCTGAAATCGATACCTGGCCCAACCAGTTTCCCGCATATGAAATCGTCATCGACGTGCCGGAGTTCACCTCCGTCTGCCCCAAAACCGGCCTGCCCGACTTTGGCGTGCTTGAAATTCATTACATGCCCGCCAAACTTTGCCTGGAGCTGAAATCGCTCAAGGAATACCTGCTGACCTATCGCAACCTGGGCATCTTTCAGGAAAACATCGTGAACCAGGTGCTGGAGGACGTGGTGCGCGCCGTGAAGCCAAAGTGGGCAGTCGTAAAAGGCGTGTTCCGTCCCCGCGGCGGAATCGGTACGACTGTAGAAGCGAGTTGGCCCAGGCCCAAACCGAAGAAGTAGGTTGTTTCCCCGCGTATAATCCCACCAGCCCATGCCGCCAAAACTCTATCCTCGCCTCTTGCTGGCGGTGCTTACCGGACTGAACATCCTCAATTACATTGACCGCAATGTGCTCTTCGCGGTTCAGTCCGACGTGAAAAAAGAATTTCTGGTGAGCGACGCCAAGATCGGCCTCCTCACCAGTGCGTTTTTCTTTACATATATGTTTGCCGCTCCGCTCATCGGATGGATGGGAGATCGCTATCCCCGCAAGAACATCGTCGTTTTCGGCATCGTTATCTGGAGTGGTTTTACGTTTCTCACCTGGTTTGTGCACGACTACACTCAACTCCTGATTCGCCATGCCATCGTCGGCATTGGCGAAGCCAGTTATGCCACCATTGCGCCCACGTTGATCGCCGATTCATTCCCGCCGCTCAAGCGCGGCCGCATGCTGTCAATCTTTTTCCTTGGCCTGCCCGTTGGCAGCGCCGCCGGATACTTTGTAGGCGGCTACGTAGCGCATCATTTCGGCAGCTGGCGCGCGCCCTTCATGGCTGCTGGAATTCCCGGCTTCTTGTTGGCCCTTTTGCTCTGGATGCTGCCCGAGCCTCCGCGCGACGAACAGGAAAAATCCGCACCGGCAAACGCGAAGGCGCTGCTCAGAGGATTGATGCGTAATGGCGCGTTCGTAACCGCCACTCTCGGCATGGCTGCTTACACCTTTGCCATGGGCGGCATGCAGGTCTGGATTCCCACGTTTCTGGTGCGTCTGCGCGGGCTCGATCTAAAAACCGCCAACATCGACTTCAGCTATATTGTGATCATCAACGGCATTGGCGCGACGCTGCTGGGTGGCTGGCTTGGCGACCGCCTGCTCAAGCGCTACTTTGGCGCGTACTACTCATTTTCCGGCATTGCCATGTTGATCGCTGTGCCGTTCATGGTGGCCGCGATTTATTTCACGGGCCCGCTGATGTTTCCTGCAATGTTTGTCGCGGTGTTTTTTGTCCTCGTCGGCACTGGACCCACCAATGCTGCGCTGGTTAACTCCGTGAGCGCCAACATTCGTTCCACCGCACTGGCCGTGAATGTTTTTGTGATTCATCTTTTGGGTGACGCTTTCTCCCCAACCTTGATCGGCAGAATCTCTGACAAGACTGGTTCGTTACAGATTGCTTTCTGGGTGGCCTTCGCAGCCGCCGGACTCTCCGGCGCCATCCTGCTCTATGGCGCAAAATTTGCTCCACGCTTCCAGGTGCAAAAAGCATGATTTGGTTCCAGATGATTGGATCTTTCTGGATATGGTTTTACTGGATTGCAGGATTGCTGCTGGCCCTGATCTGGCTTGTTCCCACCTTACAGCTTGCCTTGCATTTCTCTGAAGTCGCCGACCTCACACAGCCGGAGTGGAACCCTCCGCAGGATGCCGCCCTGCCATCGCTCACGATTGTGGTGCCCGCGCGCAACGAACAAGCCGAAATTGAATCCGCCCTTCGCTCTCTCCTTCAACTCAATTATCCGCAGTATGAAGTCGTCGCCGTAAATGACCGTTCCACCGATCAGACCGGCGCAATCATGGACCGCCTTGCCGCCGAACCTTCGTCCGACGGGAAACTGCGCGTGCTCCACGTTCGCGACCTGCCTTCAGGCTGGCTGGGCAAGGTGCATGCCATGTGGCTGGGTTCACAGAGAAACGCCGCGCAGGGAAACGCCGCACAGCAGACCGGCAGGGACTGGCTTTTATTTACTGACGCTGATTGTGTTTTTCAAACTGACTCAGTGCGTCGCGCCATTCATTACGCGTCAGAGACGGCGACCGATCATCTTGTGCTTTTTCCCACCGCGCACATGAAGACCCTGGGTGAGCGCATGATGATCGCTTTTCCCCAGGTGATGTCGACCTTTGCCATGCGCCCGTGGAAGGTCCGCGATCCCAGGGCGCGCGATCACATGGGCGTGGGAGCCTTCAACCTGGTGCGTCGTGCAGCCTACGACTCCATCGGCACGTATGAAAAACTGCGGCTGGAAGTGGTGGACGACATCAAGCTGGGTGAAACCATCAAGAAAGCGGGCCTGCGGCAGGACGTAGTCTTCGGCCCCGAACTCGTAAGTTTGCGCTGGGCCGTGGGCGCGGCAGGCGTAGTTGCCAACCTGGAAAAAAATCTTTTCGCTTTTTTACAATTCCGGATCAGCCTGGTGCTCGCTGTCTGCGCCATTACCTTTTCTCTGTGCGTCATTCCGTTTGTAGGTCTTTTCCTGGCGCCCGGCTGGGCCCGCGCCGGCTTTGGCATCGCCGTCGCCCTGATCGCCCTAGCCTACACCTTTACCGGACGCTACATGGCAAGCTCTCCATTGCTGTTCCTTACCTGCCCGGTAGCGGCCATCGTATTCGCTTTCGCCACTTTGCAGTCCGCATTCGTCGCCGTGCGCGACGGCGCCATCACCTGGCGCGGAACGAAGTACCCGCTCGCGGAACTAAAGAAGAAGTAGCGGTCCGAATCGTGCGCACAAAAAGTCGAAGCGATCTTGCGAGAAATGACATGATTCGCGTTTTCGCGTTGATTCGCGGCTAAGATCGGATCTGCGCCCATCTGCGTAAATCTGCAGCGAAATTACCGAAACAGATTCTTCAAAATAAAAATGGCGTTCGCCGGACGTTCCGCCAGCCGGCGCATCAGGTAGGGATACCATTCGGTTCCAAAAGGGATATACACGCGGCAGCGCCAGCCTTCCTTCACCAGCTTCTGCTGCAGGTCGCGGCGGACGCCATAGAGCATCTGGAATTCAAACGCAGAGGCCGCGATCTTTTCTTTCCGGGCAAACTCAATCGTGGCGCGGATCATGTTCTCATCGTGCGTGGCAATCCCGTGATAGACGCCGCTCTTCAGCAGCATCTTCATCAGCTTCACATAATTCGCGTCCACGTCAGTCTTCTTCGGAAACGCCACTTCGGGCGGTTCTTTGTAGGCGCCCTTGCATAAACGAATGCGGATGCGTTCCGTCAGCAACGCTTCAACGTCTTTTTCGCTGCGAAACATGTATGACTGGATCACCGCACCCACGCGACCGGCATTTTCTGGCTGGCTGTGCAGCCGATGGACGAAATCGAGCGTCCGCTGCGTATACGCAGAACCTTCCATGTCTATGCGGACAAAATTGTTAATCCGCGCCGCATGCTGTACCACGTCCGACGCAATCTCATACGCCATGGCCTCGTCCACATCCAGGCCCATGTGCGTGAGCTTAAGGCTCACGTTGGCATCCAGTCCCTGCGCGCTCATCTGGTCCAGCATCTGGTGATATAGCTGCGCGCTGTGGCGGGCTTCGTCAGCGTTGGTCACGTTCTCGCCCAGATTATCGACGCTCACGCCGAGGCCGAGTTTGTTCATGGCCTGCGTGGCTGCGAGCGCATCTTCAATGGTAGTGCCGGCCACAAAGCGCCGCGAGAGCCGCTGGCCAATCCACGTTTTCTCCGCCGCCGAGCGCAGAGATTTGCTTTCTGACAGGGAAATAAACGCGGCCCTTAACAACGGCGCTCCTGAATTGTTTGAGATGACTCCATAGAAGGGAACTTAATTTTGTAACACAAGTGGGCTGAAGACTTGAAATTTCAAAATTACAAATTTGAAATTTAAAATCTCGCTTATCTTCCGTGCTCTTCCAGAAACTTTTCCGCTTCCATGGCAGCGGCGCAGCCGGATCCCGCAGCGGTAATCGCCTGACGATAGCGGCGGTCCTGTACGTCACCGCAGGCAAAGACGCCCGGAACGCGCGTCATCACGAAGTCGTGGGTTTTCAGGTAGCCGTCATCGTCCATGTCGAGCTGGCCGTTGAACATCTTGGCGTTTGGCTCGTGGCCAATGCCAAGGAACATCGCGCTGGTGGGGAAGTCCCATTGTTTTCCGGTCTTGAGGTTTTTCAACTTCAGCGCCGTGACTTCTTTCTGGCTGGCGTCCATTACGTCTTCCACCATCGTGTCGGTCAGGAACTCAATTTTCTCGTGCTTGCGGGCACGGTCCAGCATGATCTTGGACGCGCGGAAGTGTTCTCGCCGATGAATGAGCGTGACCTTGGTGGCGAAGCGGCTGAGAAACAATGCTTCTTCCATTG
>DATCAX010000714.1:0-2951 GCA_036512375.1 Candidatus Angelobacter sp.
TCAAGCGCCTTATCCTCGAGCGCCTGTTCGTTCTCCACCGCCCAATCGATCTGCCCGCTGTCCGTGGCCCCGGCCGTCACGGCAACATCCAAAATCTCCGCCGCCCGCTCCGGCGGAACCCTTACCGTCCACTGCTGCGCCAGCGTGAACTTGTGCGGTTTGCCGTACGCGCTATCCAGCCGCTGCCACTCGCTCCGAATCGACGCCTCCGGAATCCCCGCCTGCTTCAACGCCGCAACAATCGCATTCGACGTTTGCGCTCCAGCGGCATAGGCAGCCTTCGCATCCGTGGGCTGAGTCTGAAATCCAACGTGCAGAATCGCCACTTCCGGTTCCACCGTCACCCGATCCTCAGCGCTCACAGTAAGCGTGCGGTTGGTCGGCTCAATCTTCAACTGAACCTGGCTGGTTTGCTGTGCCCCGGCCACAACACATCCGGCCAGCAAGGCAAATATCGCGATTCCCTGTTTTACGAGCATGAGTCTGTCTCCTTCACCCCTTGAACGCAGAGCAAACAGCAACTTGCACAAATTCTTCAATGAGAGACCGTCCTGCAATGTCACTCTTGGGCATTCCCGCAGATTTGAGCCCTTGAGTTCACCGACTACGCGCACGATTGCGTCAACGATTCTCTTCGTCGAACCCCGTTCCATCCGCTCCTGGAACCGTGAAACGCCGCCTTCTTCCCGGAGGGAAGAAACGAGAATAGCCCAGGGTGAAGCACAGCGGAACCCTGGGATAGCATCCAATCACTTGCCGCGTCCCGTAGGGCCGCAACGAAGCTATTCACTGGCAATCGACCGTGTCTACGCGTTTTCCCCCTAATGCACCACCGAATGCTTCGCCCCAAACCGCCGCAGCTTTTCCAGCGTTGCCGCCGCCTGCCCGGAATCAATGGCCTCAGCGCCCATGGCAACACCCTGCTTCAACTCCCCGGCCAGCCCCGCCGCCACCAGCCCCGCCGCCGCGTTCAGCAGCACAATATCCCGCCGAGCTCCCGGAATTCCCGTCAGCACGTCGTAAAGCAGCGAAGCGTTGGTCTGCACATCGCCGCCAACGAAATCGTCCAGAGCCGCCCGCGGAAGCCCTGCCATCTCCGGCGTCACCCGGGCCGCGTGCAACTTCGACTCGCCTGTTTCCGACTCCTCGACCCGCGCCACCACCGACTCCCCCGTGGTTGTCAGTTCGTCGATTCCGTCCGTCC
Organism: Candidatus Angelobacter sp.; assembly: GCA_036512375.1. Lineage (GTDB taxonomy): Bacteria > Acidobacteriota > Terriglobia > Terriglobales > Acidobacteriaceae > Angelobacter. Next base: position 1,205 of record DATCAX010000714.1, read on the forward strand.
CATGCACCACAAAAGCCCGTTTCGCACCAAGCGCCGCCAGCGTCCTGCCCACCAACAGCACCTTGCTCGGAGCCAGCACGCCAATCACCTGCGCCCGTGCTCCCGCCGGATTGGTCAGTGGTCCGCACAAATTGAAAATCGTTCGAAACCCCAGCGCCCGACGCAAAGGTCCCACGACCTTCATGGCCGGGTGATACATCGGCGCAAGCAGGAACATAAACCCCGTCTCGCGCAGGCACATGGCCGCCAACTCCGGGCTCAGCTCAATCGGAACGCCCAGCGCCTCAAGCACATCCGCGGCACCGCACCGAGAAGTAACGGCTCGATTGCCGTGCTTGGCCACCTTGGCTCCCGCCGCCGCCGCCACCAGCGCCGCGCCCGACGAAATGTTGAACGTCAGCGGACCACCGCCACCCGTGCCCACTACATCCACCAGTGCGCCCCGCTCCTCGTCCGTCAACGGAACCGGCGTCACCCGCGCGCGCATCACATCCACAAACCCGGCCAGCTCCGGCGCCTGTTCCCCTCGCGTCGCCAGAACAGCCAGCAGCGCCGCCGTCTCCACCTCCGGCGCGCCCGCCAGAATCTCTTCCAGCACGGCAGCAGCCTGTTCGCGAGTCAGCGCCGATCCATCCTCGGCAAGCGGCTTCAGCAATTCCTTCAAAATACCCATATCAATTCATGATACCGTCGGCCCCGTAATGAGACTGTTACGAAACTGCGCGCCCCGACTCAGCTCATCGCTGGTGCAACTTCCCATTTGTCGGCAATCCACCCGGAATCGGGAACTGCGTGAGCGTAAGCTGCGTACCGCGACTATGCGACCATTTATCTTTCTCGGGATCGCTTCCCTTTGTTTATGTCCTGCCCTGGCTCAACCGAGCATACAGTCGACGGACAAGCCTCAGAGTCCGGCGCAGACGCGGCCGGATGGCGAACCACGGGCGCCGAAGCTCCCGCCCTTCCCGGTCCAACTCGAAATGCGAGTGCCGATTGCTCCCACGGCATTTCCCAGTGAAGGCCGCTACTACCTGCTGTACGAATTACACCTGACAAATTTCGGGCCAGCCCCTCTCCCAATGAATCGTATTGAGTTGCTGGATGCGGATGCTTCAGAAGGCAAACCGCTTGTCACATTTGAGGCTGAGCAGTTGGAGACTATGGTGCAGTATGTGGGTGGCAAGGCCGCTGCCAACCCAAAAGGAAGCGCCGTTATCGCCGGTGGCCAAAGTGCGATCATCTTCATGATGGCGGCCTTCGATCACGATTCACAAATTCCCAGGACGGTACTGCATCAGGTCGTCATCGGGGACTTTATTGCGGAGGGTGCGATCATCACCACGAACATCCCTGCTTTGCGAGTCCTCGGACCACCCTTAGAGGGAGAAAACTGGCTTGCGGCTGATGGCCCAAGCAACGACCAAGATAACCACCATCGGCGCGGAGTTATCGTCTTCGATGGCAGGCCGGTGATTTCACGACGCTATGCAATCGACTGGAAGCAGGTCAGAGACGGAGTCAGTTTCAGCGGCGATTCACGGGACGTGCGCTCTTACTATTCCTATGACAAGCCAGTCCTTGCCGTCGCCGATGGCCGTGTTGTCGCGGCCAGGGACGGTCTCCCCAATAACGTCCCGGGACACGGTGACGCCTTCCATCCTGGTATCCCAATCACGTTGGAAACAGTAGCAGGAAACACGATTACCCTCGAGCTGGGCGGCGGCCAGTTTGCCTACTACATGCACCT
>DATCAX010000715.1:0-8411 GCA_036512375.1 Candidatus Angelobacter sp.
AGTCTGCGCACATTGAACTTACGCGCGAGGTGGCGCGGCGCTTCAACCACTTTTATAAGCTGAACGACAAGGCGGTCTTCCCTGAGCCGCAGACGCTGCTCACGCCTTCGCCCAAGTTGCTGGGCACTGACAAACGGAAGATGTCAAAGTCGTATGGCAATTCGATTTTGCTTAGCGACGAGGCAGCGACCGTCGAACAAAAGATCAAGAATAGCGTGACGGACCGGCCCAAACTGACTGATCACGGCAGTCCAGACCGGTGTCCCGTGGGGAACCTGCATCAGATTTTCAGCGACCGGGAGCGGCTGGCATACATCACCGAAGGCTGTACGCAAGCGAAAATCACCTGTGTGGAATGCAAAGCGCTCGCGGTGGAGAGCGTGAACGCGCACCTGGCTCCCCTCAGGGAGCGGCGGCACGCGCTGGCGCAGAATCCGGGACGCCTGCAGGAGACGATCAGGCAGGGAGCGAAGAAAGCCATAGGGGCCGCCGAAGAAACGATGTCGGCGGTGCGTGATGCAGTTGGGCTTTTGCGGCTGGGTGCAGTAGCAGGACTGGCCGCGAAAGAGGAAGCGACGGCGGCGATAAGGGTTCCTGAGGCTATTGCCAGCGCGAAGAATGAAGATGAAAGGTGGGAACTGCGGACGGTGGAGTGGCTAGAGCGAGTAAACAGGACTCATCCTCTGAAGAAAGATCGCCCGCGAACTTTTATTACACGTCGCGGAAGAAAAGTGGGATTGTATGCTGCGGCTGAAGAGCATGGGACGTGGAGATTTTTGCTGGAGGATCGTCCGGTGAACGTGCTGGTGTTGCTGACGCAGGACAAAGACCGTTACCTGCACGACTATGTTTTGCCACCGAAGGTGATTCAGGACCACTGGAAAAAATTTACGCGCAGTGAAGGCAATGTTGAGATCGTGCTGAAGAAAGGGTCGAACGGCGTTTCGCTGGCGTTGCCCGACGATGAACCGTCAATCCAGCAATATGCCGGCGATTACAGCGCGCTACAGTAGACGGCTACCAAAATAAAAGACATGTAATCCACAGCTCTGCCATCGGCAAGAGCGGCCAATAACATTTAGAATTGAAGAGTTTACAAGGACGCAGCCTGGGGCGGCTGCGCTCCACTTTTTTCCTGATGGCAGAAACTTCACAATCCGCGAAGCCGCAGACTAACGAATTTCCGTTCTCGGTGAGCGTGGGCCAGGTCTATGACGGCCCGCTCGATCTGCTGCTGGACCTGGTGCGAAAGCAGGACATCGACATTTATGATATTCCGATCGCCAAGATTACAGCGCAGTACCTGGGCTATGTCGAAAACCTGAAGCACCTGGACGTGGACATTGCGGCGGAGTTCATCTACATGGCTTCCCTGCTCATCCACATTAAGAGCAAGATGCTGCTGCCGCGTAATCCCGATGCGGCTGAAGGCGAGCTGGACGATCCGCGTGAAGAGCTGGTGCAGCGCCTTCTGGAGCATGAAAAATTCAAGAATGCCGCGCAGATGCTCATGCAGAAGCAGCAGATCGAGGAAGCGGTGGTCAGCAATCCGTCGATGAAGGAATTTAAGGACGCTGAAGGCACCGAGCCTGAGATGGCTGCCGACGTCGTTGATCTTGTCCGTACATTTCAGCAGATCCTGGATCGGGCAAAATCGCGCCCGATCCTGCAAGTGGACGAAGAGACAGTCACGGTGGGTCAGATGATTGAATTTTTTCGCAGGCGCCTGCTGATGGAAGACCGTCCGATTCCGTTGAAACGGCTCTTACAGCACATCACTTCACGCCATGCGCTCATCTCATCATTTCTGGCCCTGCTGGAACTGGTGCGCCTGCAAGCTATTCTGTTGCGGCAGGAACGGGTTTTTGGTGAAGTCCTGATCAAGAAACATGCGATGTTTGACACTGTGATGGGCGAAGGCGCCGCGGTGAGAGATGATTGGCGGTAAGCACTTAGCAGTTAGCAATTAGCAATTAGCCCAGCTAAAGCAGATCGAAACAGATTGGGCTAAAGGCTGATAGCGAAAGGCTGAAAGCCAATGACCGAGAAGCAAGAACCAGAAATTTAGGCCAGTTGCTATTTGCCAATTGCCATTTGCTACCTATGAGCATTAAAGCCAAACTCGAAGCAATTATTTATGCGGCGGAAGATCCCATCACGCTGGACCAGATGGCTGCGCTGCTCAAAGATGATCTGCTGGCTTTGAAGACGGCCCTGCCAGCAGCTGAACAGCGATCTGAGCTTGAACCGCAGCCGCAATCGGACCCGGCGGAAGACCATCTGGGCGCCATAGAAGAAGCCGTGCCTGAACCTACCGTGAAGAAGGTCAAGGAAAAGTCTGAGAAGGTAGAGCTGCGGGGATTATTGAAGCCCTACCTGGATGAACTGATTGCCGACTACGCCAACCCGGAGCACGGAATCGAGATCCGCGAAGTAGCGAGCGGCTACCGAATGTCAACCAAGCCGGAGCACCATGATGTGGTGCGCGCATTCTCAAAAAGCTTAAAGCCGCCGATTCGCCTGTCGTTACAGGCGCTGGAGACCCTTGCAGTGATTGCTTATAAACAGCCCGTGACCGTTCCCGAAATCAGCGACATCCGCGGCGTGGACGCAGCCGGAGTGATCGGCACGCTGCTGGAACGCAAGCTCATTACCACTGCGGGACGAAAAGCCGTGGTCGGGCGGCCGATGTTGTACAAGACCACAAAAGACTTCCTGATGCGCTTTGGATTGCGCGATTTAACCGAACTGCCCAGCCTGGAAGAATTTGAGAAGCTGGCGGCGGGCGAACTACAGGATGAGCTTTTCAGTTCCGGCGAGGGAGCTGTTGCCGTAGCGGACGCAACGGGCACGCCCGGTGAAGACGGTGGCGTGGAGCAGATGGAAGAAGACACGGCCGAAGTCCCACAGAATGTGACTGAACCAACCGTCTCCTCTGATCCGGAACACGACAAGGCAGACGAACAGGTGGCCGACCAGATTGCCTCTGAAAGCTCGGGTGGCTGAGAATGCCTCCACAGCGATTACAGAAAATCATTGCCGCCGCAGGGGTTACCTCCCGGCGCAAAGCGGAAGAGTTGATCACGCAGGGGCGCGTCAGCGTAAATGGCGAGACCGTGACGGAACTCGGCAGCAAAGCTGATCTTCAGAAGGACCACATCAAAGTAGACGGCAAGCTGTTGCAGGGCGCCGAACGCCACGTCTATCTGCTGCTGAACAAGCCCAAGGGCTACGTAACCACGGTGACGGACCCGGAACGTCGACCCACGGTAATGGACCTTATCAAAGGCGTGAGTGCACGCATCTTTCCCGTGGGCAGGCTCGACTGGTCAAGCGAAGGCCTACTGCTGCTGACCAATGACGGCGAGTTGGCCGCCAAGCTTACGCACGCTTCCTCCCACGTACCGAAGACTTATCTGGTGAAGATCGCAGGACGAGCCAAAGAAGAAGGAATCGAAAAGCTGCGGCGTGGAATCAAGATCGGTGCAAAGCAGGGACCACGGCGTCTCGCAGCAATTCATACCGCACCGGCGCAGATTCGGCTGATGAAAGATGCCGACAATCCCTGGTACGAAGTGACGTTAATCGAGGGCAAGAACCGGCAGATCCGCCGGATGTTTGAGGAGATTGGCCATCACGTGGAAAAAATCAAGCGTGTGCGTTACGGTCCGCTCACGCTCGATGTGGAACCAGGCCAGTTTCGCGAACTGAAGCCGTCAGAGGTGATAGGCTTACGACGTGCGGGACGAGGCGACAAGACGCCAACGACAGAACGCAAGCCGCCATCGCGAACCAGAGCTAGCGCTCGTCGCGGCGAGCAGCGCAAGGAAAGAAAGCCAAGCCGGTAGTGATCACCACCAAACTAAGACCAAGCTAAAAGCAAGGATTCCGCGGAGATAGCGAAGCACCTCTGCTTGTGGTACAAACTTCTGTTATCCCTTCTCTTCCAATGAACAAGACGGTCCTCGATCAAATTCCGGAACACATACGCGCGTTGGCCGGCTACGTCCCGGGTAAACCTCTGCGCCAGGCACAGCTTGAATCAAAGGTGGCCATGATCAAGCTAGCGTCGAACGAAAATCCATTTGGGCCGTCTCCGCTGGCTTTGGAAGCGATTCGAGAAGCCGCAGCCGAGGTCAATCTCTATCCTGACAACGATGCCAGTGAGCTACGACAGGCGCTGGCGGAGCGCCACCAACTGGTTGCGGAGCAGATTTTTATTGCCGATGGCTCGCTCGGCATTCTGGACGTGGTAGCCCGCACCTTGCTGGTGCCAGGCACAAACTGTGTCAGCAGCGAACGCTCCTTCATCAGCTATCCGATGATTACACGGAGTATCGGCGCAAAATTCATTGAAGTTCCCATGCGGCATGACGCTTATGACCTGGGCGCGATTGCCGAGGCCATCAACGAACAGACGCGCGTGGTTATTCTGGCAAACCCGAACAATCCTACGGGCACCATGTTTGACGCGGACGCGACGGAAGCGTTTCTTAATCGCGTGCCGGAGAGCGTGCTGGTGATTCTGGACGAAGCGTATTCCGATTTTGCCGAATATTTTGCACGCCAGCGCGGCATCACGTATTCACGCTCCTTTGACTATGTCCGTGCAGGCAGGCTGAATGTGCTGGTGTTGCGCACATTTTCTAAAGCCCACGGCCTTGCCGGGATCCGGCTGGGATACGCGTGTGGGAATCCCGAGCTGCTGCGGTATTTCGCAAGGGTGCGAAATTCATTCTCTGTCTCCGTGGTGGCGGAAGCCGCGGGACTGGCCGCGATCCGCGACCTGGATCACATTCGCAAGACGGTAGAAAACAATACCGTGGGCGCCGCGTGGCTGCTGGAGCGCTTTAAGGAGCTTGGCGTCAAAGCGATACCGACCAGCGCGAACTTTATCTACTTTACGGTGGACGAAGATGCCAACGCTTTTACCAAACGCATGCAGACTGAAGGAGTGATTGTGCGGTCACTGGTGCCCTGGGGTGCTCCCAATGCGGTGCGCGTGAGCATTGGAACTCCAGAACAGAATGAGACGTTCGTTCGCGCGCTGAAGAAGGTCGTGCGGCAGACGGTAACGCCCTGACCGGCGCTGCACTCCGCGATTGCAAAAAGAAGCGCTGTCTTCATTTATGATCTACGCTTGATGGCTCTCTCCTCCACCTGGAACACGGCGGCGACACTGGGACGGCGCAACGTGCTGGCGTCGACGGGCATGGTGCTGGTGGCGGTGTTTACCATCTTTGCGCTGTTCGCGCCGTGGATCGCTCCGCAAAATCCCAGCAACATTGATCTGCCTTCGCGGCTCCAGCCGCCGAGCGGCGCGCACTGGTTTGGCACTGACGAACTGGGGCGTGACATTCTCTCGCGCGTCATTTACGGCGCACGCATCTCCATGCTGGTGGGCGGAAGCGTCGTCGCAGGATCGCTGCTGCTGGGGCTGGTACTGGGCTCGATTGCAGGCTATTACGGCGGGCTCGCAGATAAGTTTTTTAACGTGATCGTGATGAACGCGTTCCTATCTTTCCCGGGAATCCTGCTGGCAATCGCATTTGTGGCTTTCCTGGGGCCAGGAATTTTCAACCTGATACTGGCGCTATGCATTGGCGGATGGGTGGGATATGCCCGGCTGGTGCGCGCGCAGGTGCTGGCGGTGAAGGAAAAAGAATTCGTGGAAGCGGCGCGGGCCCTAGGCGCCAGTGACTGGCGCATCGTCACGCGGCACATCCTGCCCAATATCATTCAGCCGGTGATCGTGCAGGCCGCGATCGGGATGGCCGGAGCCGTACTGGCGGAAGCGACGATGAGCTTTCTTGGACTGGGCGTTCCGCCGCCGACGGCAAGCTGGGGATCGATGCTGAACGACGGTCGGGCACATCTCTTCGACGCGCCGCACCTGGTCCTCTTCCCCGCCTTGGCAGTGATGCTGGCGGTGCTTTCGTTCAATTTTATCGGTGACGCGTTAAGGGATTACATGGATCCGAGGTCACGGATTGAGGCGGGAATCTGAATCTTCACCACGGAGGCACGGAGACACGGAGAAGATTTCTGAGAAGGCAAGGAGCCGCGTCGTGATCATCGGCGTGATATCCGATACGCATGGGCTGCTTCGTCCGGAAGCAGTGGAGTTGTTGCGCGGATCGGAGCACATCATTCATGCGGGCGATATCGGCGTCCCGGAAATTATCACTGAGCTGGAAAAGATCGCGCCGGTCACGGCGATCCGCGGCAACGTGGATATGCAGGCGTGGGCGCGACGGTTCGCGGAAACAGAAGTGGCCGAACTGGGCGGGCTCCACATTTACGTGATTCATGACGTGAATGCGCTCGATCTCAATCCCAAAGCCGCAGGTTTTGCCGCGGTCATTAGCGGGCACTCACACAAACCGAAGCAGGAAGTGAAAGATGGCGTGCTGTATTTCAATCCGGGGAGTGCCGGTCCAAGAAGATTCAACCTACCGATTAGCGTGGGCAGGCTGGAAATTGTGGATGGGAAAGTGAGTGGAGAGATTTTGCAGATCGCGCTTTAGGAAGTTGGCCGCGAATTGACGCGAATGAACACGAATCAGGAAAAATAATGCGCGTGTGGATATTGCGTCAGATCGATCACCAGGGATTGTCGTGGGAGAAAGAATTAACTCTCGATTGTTTGCTTACAGATTGTCGTCACGATAGGGATCTCTCCCCTTCGGCAAGCTCAGGGTCGAGATGTTTAAGCTCGGATTCGCGGATTAGCCAGCGAGTAGAAAAAGTCGGTCATGAAGTTTACGGCTACATAGGTCAGGCCGATCATCAGGATGCAGCCCTGGACGAGATAGTAGTCGCGGCTGCTGATGGCGGAGATGGTGAGGCGTCCAATGCCCGGCCAGGAAAAGATCGTCTCGGTAACGATGGCGCCAGCGAGCAGCGCACCGAACTGCAATCCTACAACTGTGAGCACGGGCACCATGGCATTGCGCAGCGCGTGCTTATATACCACTACATTTTCTGACAATCCCTTGGCGCGGGCGGTGCGGATGTAATCCTGTCCCAGCTCTTCCAGCATCGCGGTGCGGACCATGCGCGTGAGTATCGCCGCGAGCGCGCCGCCCATGGTGATGGCCGGCAAGACCAGGTGAGCGACGGTTCCATAACCGGAGACCGGCAACAATCCAAGACGGATGGCGAAAAATAAAATCAGGATGGGCCCGAGAGCGAAGTTAGGAAACGACAGCCCCCACAGGCTCACGACGCTCAGCACGCGATCGTCCCAGCGATTGCGGCGGCGAGCCGAGCGCACTCCGGCGGGGATGGAGATAAGCAGAGCAACGATCATGGACGCTACGGTCAATAAAAGTGTCCTGGGATAGCGCTGAAGGATGACGCCACTGACCGGCTGGTCAAAACGGAGAGAGCGGCCAAGGTCTCCGTGGAGCACGCCCTTCCAGTAATTCACATATTGCCGGGGCAGCGGGACGTCGAGCCCGTAGGCGTGGCGGGCGGCTTCAACATCGGTACTGGCAGCGCCTTCACCCAGCATCTGCTGGATGGGATCGCCGGGCACAAGATGGATCAGCAGGAAAACGACGGACACGACGAGCCAGATGACGGGAACCATGTAGAGCAGGCGGATTGAGATGTAGCGGAGCATGAAAGGGCTGGGAAGTATGGTAGCAAATCGCCGTGATGGCGCGAGATCGCAAAACCAAATCTCACCACGGAGGCGCGGAGACGCGGAGGTGGATTAGCGTCGAGGAAGTCCCTTTGCCGAGGCCTCAGATCCAGCTGGTTCACGGAACGGTTCCACAGAAATGCGCTGGTAACACACTTCCAGCACGGTCAGGTATTCTGTACCGCCCGGCAATTGAAGGACTACGCCGTCACCCGCTGCCGACTTCATCAACGCGCGACCCAGAGGTGACACCCAACTGATGTGGTTGCGGTTGAGATCGATCTCGTCGGTGCCCACGATGCTCACCACTCGCTCCGCTCCCGCGGCATTGGCATAGCGCACGGTCGCTCCGAAGAATGCCATCGTCGCCGCCTGCCCCGCTCTGGGAGCTTCCGGGTCCACGACTTCCGCGGCTTCGATTCGCTTCGTGAGAAAGCGAATCCGCCCATCGATCTGCCGCAGCCGCCGCTTGCCGTACTGATAGTCGGCGTTTTCACTGCGATCGCCGTTGCTGGCGGCCCACGCCACCACCTCCGTCATGGCCGGGCGTTCCCTGGTGAGCAGAAACCGGTGCTCATCTTTGAGGCGCTGCAAGCCGCTCGGCGTGATGTAGTTCCTGCCTGGCGTCGCGGGCTCGTCCCTTTTTGGTTCTCTCGTAAACCCTTTTCGCATCGTGCGGGGCTCTGTTAGCGCGATTTGAACTATCGGCGTTTATCGATACTAATACGGGCATGACTTCCAATTCGTACCGGGAAGTCCTGGT
>DATCAX010000716.1:0-2523 GCA_036512375.1 Candidatus Angelobacter sp.
CTTCGGCTGGTCGCGATCTTTGCTGGTACTGGTCGGCGCTGCGTGGCGCGCTCTGCTTGAGCTGCTGCCCTCGCGGCGCAAGGCACGTTTCGGCGATCTCGATTATGACTGGGAGCAATCCGCCGATACCACGCGCTCCAACGTCGGCTTTGGCACGCAGTTCCTGACCGGGCTCATGGCACGTCCTTACTTCGCCACCGAGCCTTGGCTGTTTGAGCAGATCATGCAGGCACTGCCGATAGATTTTTCTCAATTCACATTTGTCGATCTCGGCTCGGGCAAAGGCCGCGTGCTGCTGATGGCTTCCGATTATTCCTTCCAGCGAATTGTGGGCGTGGAGTTCATGACAAGCCTGCACCGCGCTGCGCAGCAGAATATCGCGAGCTATTCCAGTGACCGGCGGCGTTGCCCACAGATTGAAGCGGTCTGCCTGGATGCGCGGGATTTCCAGTTCCCTCTTGAACCGATAGTGATGTACCTGTTTAATCCTTTTTCCGAAGCCACGTTCTCACAGGTTTTAGAGAACCTGCGCCGATCGATTGAGCAGGCCCCGAGGCCCTGTTACATTGCATACCGATTCAAGGAGTTTGAAAACCTGCTGGCAAACAGCGGTTGGCTGGAGAGGATTGCTGGAGCAGAGCAGTGGGCGGTATACAAGAACCGCCGGGATTGATCTCGGCGATCCTTACGTGATGCTCACCTCTTCATACGTTCCATAAACCTCGCGCAGAGCCTGGCAAATTTCGCCAACGGTGGCGTAGGCCCGAACGCAATCGATGATAAAGGGCATGGTGTTCGCGTCGCTGATCCGGCCATCGGAACGAACCACGGGTTCCTGAGCGGCGGCTTTCTTTAGCGCGTCGAGGGTGCGGCGGACTTCGTCACTGCTGCGGCGTGCGCGCAAGGCTTTCAGCTTTGCTGTCTGGTGCTGGGCCACTGATTCACCAATGTAGAGCGTATCCATCTGCTTTTCTTCAACAGCAAAATCGTTCACGCCGACAACGATCTTTTCCTTGGCTTCAACTGCGCGCTGGTACTGGTATGAAGCTTCTGCAATTTCTTTCTGCGGGAAGCCATTTTCGATTGCCTTGACCATGCCACCCATCGCGTCAAGCCGCTCAAAATAATCGAACGCGCCTTTTTCCATATCGAGCGTCAGCTTTTCCAGGAAATAAGAGCCCGCCAGCGGATCGACCGTCTGGGCCACGCCGGATTCATAAGCGATGATCTGTTGGGTGCGCAGCGCAATGCGTGCTGCTTCCTGGGTGGGCAGCGCCAGAGCTTCATCGTAGGAGTCGGTGTGCAGCGACTGCGTTCCGCCCAGCACAGCTGCCAGTCCCTGTAAAGCTACACGGGCAATGTTATTGAGGGGCTGCTGCGCCGTCAGCGATACACCGGCTGTCTGAGTGTGGAAACGCATCAGCCATGTGCGTTCCTGCTTGGCCCCGAAGCGGACTTTCATCAGCCGATACCATATCTTGCGGGCAGCGCGGAACTTGGCAATTTCCTCGAAGAAGTCACTATGCGAGTTGAAGAAAAAGCTCAGGCGCGGACCAAAGTCGTCTACGTCCAGGCCGCGGCGGCGCGCCCACTCCACGTACTCAACGCCATCGTAAATGGTGAACGCCAATTCCTGTAGCGCGGTGGAGCCGGCTTCGCGAATGTGGTAACCGCTGATGGAAATCGAGTTGAACTTGGGAGTGAACTTGGCGCCAAATTCAAAGGTATCGATCACCAGGCGCATCGACGGCGCCGGAGGATAAATGTATTCCTTCTGCGCAATGTACTCCTTCAGAATGTCATTCTGGAGCGTGCCGGAAACTTTTTTCCAGTCCGCGCCTTGTTTTTCCGCCACCACCAGATACATCGCCCACAAGATGGAGGCCGGAGAATTGATCGTCATGGAGACGGTGATCTTCTCCAGATCGATGCCATTGAAGAGGATCTCCATGTCTTCGAGCGAATCAATGGCCACGCCACACTTGCCGACTTCGCCTTCACTCGCGGCATGATCGGAGTCATAGCCCATGAGCGTGGGAAGGTCGAATGCGACAGAAAGCCCGCCGCCACCGCTGGCCATCAGGTACTTGTAGCGCTCGTTGGTCTCTTCCGGCGAAGCAAAGCCGGAAAATTGGCGCATGGTCCAGAGGCGTCCGCGATAGCCGCTGGAATGAATGCCACGCGTGTAAGGCGCCTGGCCAGGATAGCCTAGATACTTTTCGTAATTCCAGTCTTCAGGCAGATCGGCCTGTGTGTAAAGCCGGCGAATGGGCAGGCCGCTGATCGTGGTGAACTGCGCGTTGCTGCTCTCGTCTAAATTGATTCCGGTGGCCGCGCCGATAGGCTTCTCTGGCGATTTCTCCAGCGTTTTAGCCAGGGTGGTCTCAGCCCAGCGTTTTTCTGAATGGGACGGGTGGCGGCCTTCAAAGACCTCTGCAATCGGGTTTTCCGCAATGCCGCTTGGGTCTTTCTTCGCGTTTTTGTGATCTGCCATAGAAGAATTCCAACTCCATCATAGAAGAT
>DATCAX010000717.1:0-3074 GCA_036512375.1 Candidatus Angelobacter sp.
CCGGCGCAGGCCAACTTCCGTCGCTCTGTCCAGTTGACGGACGATAAGGACGGGTACATTGGAGCAGGAGAGATTAACCGCGTTCACATGGTACGGTCAGGACGGAAGATTGATTCTGACGATTATGATGTGAGCTTTTTAGCGGTAGGCCACAAGACGATCAAAGTCATCATTGATAACGGCGACGATCCGCCTCTGAAACTGAAGACTGCACGGCTCCAGCAACTGGAGCACAGGCTCTACTTTGAAGCTCCCGCTGCCGCGCCGCTGACGCTTTACTATGGCGACGAAAAACTTGAGTCACCTGTCTATGATTATGCGAAGTTGTTTCTGCTGGCAAAAGACGCAGCGCCGGCGCAGCTTGGGGGAGAAGAAGCAAACGCGGCGTATACGGGAAGGCCGGATGAACGCCAGTGGACAGAGAAACACCCGGCGGTCTTGTGGATTGCGATTGTGGCCGCAGTCCTGGTACTGGGCGCGATTGCCTTGCGGTCAATGAAGACCGCAGCTGCTGCCTAGTGAAAAACTGCGATCGTTTCTCTCTTCGGCTGGTTGGCCAGATGCTGGACAAAACCTTTTAGCCGTTCTTCCGCATCTTCCTGCGTGAATCCTTTGAACGCGATGCCCATGCCCACGCCAGGATGCGAGCTGACTGTTTTGCCGGCGATATGGATTTCTTTATCGTCGGCCTTGATGGCCAGCGTGACGACCTGCCCAGCGGGCAATGGCGAAAAGGTAAACACATAACAGCCGCCGAGCGAGATATCGCCCACGGTGCCCCAGTAACCGGTCTGGCCGATTTCTGGATGAACGCGCACACCGGTGTCGCACACAAAGCGTGGAAACCTGCGCCGCTCTTTATATTCAACTGCCATACAAACTCCTTGGCTACCTGAATCCTTGCCTACGCTGAACACTGGATTGGCAGTATTGTTCCACCATTTGGAACAGGCGGCGCATTACGTTGGATAGGGGCAGAAAGGTACGAAGGGGCTATGTACGGCGGGGTACGATTTCCCAAGCGAAGCGAGGGAACGCTACTGGATCAAGAGTGCGCAAAGCCGCTATTTCAGCGGTGTTTCTGCTCTTTCTGAAAACGCGCTCGAGAGCGAAACCCTGCGGCAAAGCAGGCGAAAGGTGATTCTTTGCGGTGACAGGGTTCCCTCACTTCGTTCGGGAAAGTATCAGCGCAACGCTTCTTCCACTTCATTCAGCCAATCTGGTTTCTTCAAAACTTCGCGCGGCTTTGGGCCGTCGGCCGCTCCCACAATTCCATCATTTTCCATAAGGTCAATCAAATGCGCGGCGCGGCCATAGCCAATACGCAGCCGGCGTTGCAGCAGGGAAGTGGAAGCTTTGCCAAACTCAATGACCAGGCGGACGGCGTCGTGATAAAGCTCGTCGTGCTCAGCTTCACCGTCGTCGCCAGAATCGCCGCCGCTCGCTGAGCCAGCAACAGCTTCACGCTCTTCTTTCGGGACTTCCAGAAACCGCTGCTCGTATTGTGCCTGAGCCTGCGCGCGCCAGAACTCGACCACCGCATGCGTTTCTTTTTCTGACGTGTACGGGGCATGCAGACGGTGCACCCTGGCCGAGCCCGAAGGCAGGTAGAGCATGTCGCCTTTGCCCAGAAGAGATTCTGCGCCGTTTGCGTCCAGGATGGTGCGTGAATCGATCTTCGTAGCTACGCGGAAAGAAATGCGCGATGGGAAATTCGCTTTGATCAAGCCGGTAATCACGTCCACCGACGGCCGCTGCGTCGCCAGCACCAGGTGTATCCCAACAGCCCGCGCCATCTGCGCCAGACGCGTGATCGACTCCTCCACGTTGGACTGATCAAGCATCATCAGGTCGGCCAGCTCGTCAATGACGATCACAATGTGCGGCAGCGGCTTCTCGTCGCCTTCGGCTTCAAACAGGCTGGGCGTATCGCTTTCAAACAGTTTGTTGTACTGCTCCAGATTTCTCACGCCTTTTGCCGCCAGCACTTTCAGGCGACGTTCCATCTCGCGCACGGCATTGCGCAGCGCGTTGGCCGCAAGCTTGGGTTCAGTGATGATCGGAACATACAGATGCGGCACGCCTTCATAAATTCCCAGTTCAAGTCGCTTCGGGTCGACAAGTATCAGCCTCACCTGGTCCGGCGTGGACTTATACAGGATCGACATAATCATTGCGTTGATGGCCACGGATTTTCCCGAGCCAGTCGAGCCGGCGATCAGCAAATGCGGCATCGTCGCCAAATCCGCGGTGATAATGCGGCCATTGATGTCTTTGCCCATCGCGAGCGTGAGCTTGCTTTTGGTGCCGAGAAACTCCGGTGACTCCACTACTTCGCGCAGCCAGATAGTTTCGCGGTTGTGGTTCGGCACCTGAATCCCGACGGTCGATTTTCCCGGCATGCGCTCAATCAAAATACTTTCCGCACGCAGCGCCAGACATAGATCGTCGGAAAGCGAAGTGATGCGGCTATACTTCACGCCCGCATCCGGCTTGAATTCGTACGTCGTCACCACCGGGCCAGGATTGATCTGCGTTACCACTCCGCCTACTGAAAATTCTGCGCACTTCTGCGTCAGGACTTCTGCCAGCGCTTTTACTTCGGCCTCATTGATGGCCTGGTGATCTTCACCACGATGCAGCAATGAGCTGGGCGGCAGCTTGTATCCTCCGGCAGCAATCTTTGGCAGGACAGTCTTGCGCGTCGTCGCCTGATCGGCCCGCGTATTGATCGCCGGCTCCGCTTCATTCGAAACCCCACCTGAAACCCCAGCCGAAGCCGCCGCGCCAGCGTTCCCGGCTGCAGAGTCCATCGCTTGTGCGAAGGCCGCCTGCATCGCAGCATCAGCAGCCAAAGGCTCTTCGTCTTCAAACGTCCGCTCGATGCCCGTCTTTTCTATGCTAGCCCTGTCTATGCTAGCCCTGACCGGCGCAGCGTCAGCCGCCGCGCGTCTCCGCGCCAGCTGTGCCGGATTCACAATCACGCCACGTTCATTGGCATTGCGGATCTCGGCTGCTTTCGCAGCTTCTTTCTGCGCCTTCTTCTGGGCCATGACCTTCGCCCGCGCCATGCG
>DATCAX010000718.1:0-12396 GCA_036512375.1 Candidatus Angelobacter sp.
ATTCCCGTTGGTTGTTCACCCTTGTATTCTGTTTCACCCCATTCTTTGCCCCGGTGCTGGCGGCGCAGACCAGCGTCCTTCAGCCGCTGTCGGACAAGCCAGTCTCCGGCAGTGTAGTGAAACTTAAGTCAGATTTCTACGTTCCGGTCACGCCGGATTCGATCCGCTGGGGCTATCTGCCCGACAACGCGGCCAAAGCGGTTGTCACAGTCCCTTCCGGTGCAACCGTGACGTTTGATACGCTCTCACACGAAGGCATTCTGGAAGACCAGGGCCGCGATCCGGAAAAGTATTTTGGCGGCTTCAGCGTTGCGCCGGCGCAGGTGTTGAACGATGCCAAAGCCATCACCGCTTCCAGCCTGACGCATGACTTTGCCAAAGATGGACCGCACGTAGTGATGGGCCCGGTGGCCGTTGACGACGCGCAACCCGGCGACGTCTTGAAAGTTGAGATGATCTCGCTGGTGCCGCGGGTGCCGTACGGTGTGATCAGCAACCGCCACGGTAAAGGCGCGTTGCCGGGAGAGTTCCCTGAGAACGCAGGACCTCAGGCGGGTGCCGGCGCATCCAGTCCGCAGCTCTATAACAATGTGTCAAAATTCGTTCCCATCAAACTCATCGACGGGAAGTGGTACGGCATCCTTCCCGCCGGGTCGGGTAAGGAAGCGCATATTCCTATTGCGCCGTTCATGGGCACCATGGGCGTCACGCCCAATGTCAGCGGCAAGCCAAATTCCATTCCGCCGGGCGACTACGGCGGCAACCTGGATATCCATTACCTGACGGCTGGCGCGACGCTGTATCTGCCGGTACAGGTTCCGGGCGCAATGTTCTTTATCGCCGATCCACACTTTGCCCAGGGCAACGGCGAGGTATCACTGACAGCAATAGAGGGCTCTTTGCGGACAACGTTGCGTTTCACCGTCCTGAAGGCTGGCGATCCGGCCATTCCCGGCAAAGGAAAGCTCACCGGCCCATTCGCTGAAACACCGGATTACTGGATTGCCATTGGACTGGATCCTGATCTGAACGAAGCGATGAAGAAGGCCACGCGCGAAGCTGTGCGCTTTTTATCGGAGAAGCTTGGGCTTGATCGCGCGACCGCGTTTGCCTATCTGAGCGCCGCCGGGGACTTCGAGGTCTCGCAGGTGGTGGATAGGACGAAGGGCATTCACGCGCTGATCCGTAAAAAAGACTTTAGCGCCCGTAAGTGATAGCTAAGTTCACTTTCCGTACAAAATAAAATGGCGCGGCCAGGTTCGGCCGCGCCATTGTTCATCAAAATTCCTAAGCTTTAGCGATGCTTGTCGTTCTTGTCGCCGTGGCCACGATCGTCATGGTCTTTATCGCCATGTCCCTTGTCCTCATGCTTTTCATGACCGCGGTTATCGTTGCCGTGGTCGTCATGACCGTGGTTTTCGTGGACGATGTTATTCGTGTGGACCTCGTGCCCGCGATTTTCCACTCTGGCATGTTCTTCATGCCGCACTTCACGGCGTTCCTCATTCCGCTCATGGGCGCGGTATGCGACTTCATGCCCATGGTTTTCATGTTCCCTGACATAATGATGTTCCGGGTAGTAATGGACCGCATAAGGATGGTGATATTCGTGGCGGTTGACCCAGGTGCGCTGCCAGGGCGCGTTATTGATAAAAACAACGCGGCGGTCCCAGGCGATGCGGTTGGAACCCCAGCCCCATGGCCGGAACGAAGCTCCCAGTGCCACGCCAAAGCGGAAGCCGATTGCGCCACCGATGAAGAAGCCCGGGCGCGGACGCGCGTACACAACGACCGGATCGTAATAGGGAACCACAACGTAGTCGGCACGAGTGGGCAGGATCGTAATATAAGGACCGCCGCCTACAATGATCTGCGGACCGGTGCGCAAATATCCAAAGTCACGCGCGCGCTGACGCATTCTCTGTACTGAATACATCACATCCTGCTGCTGGCCCAGGAAAGCGTTGCCCAGGTCATTCGTCCAGTTCATGTCAGACGCCATCATGTGCAGGACAGCGGGAAAGGGAAGCAGGGCCTGAACGGAAGGATCCCAGGGCAACTGGTCGCCCTCAATCGCGCCGGCGAGCTCGTTGCCGGTCAAACCGTGGTGCTCGTCCGCCCAGTACGACGCATCGGGTATCTGGTCAGGAAAAGTTGCCGCGGCCATCGTCTGCGCCAGTAAAGGGTCGGGATATAGCGCAATACGGGAAACCATGTGATCAAGCTGCTGGGGCGCGAAGTACGGAGCCGATTGTGCCATGGCTGGCGCTGAAAGTGCACAGCACATCACGAACGCGGCCAGAATGATGGCGAAAAGTTTGCCTTTTGCCCCTTGCTTGGGATTACAAATCTGTCTTACAGACATTACGACTCTCCTTGAATCTCTCATAGAGTATCCACGCAGCGAGATTCGCTGGTGGAACCGCGCACATTTGTGCCGGGCGCCTGAAGGGGAAGTTTAGGCGGCGTCACGCGTATTTTAACCCTGTATGTAGAGAAGAGTTGTTAACGGACGTGACGATACTTTCGTGCATCTTGCGGCAAGCTCGGGTGATTTCCACAGGGTATGAGGATGGATTTGCTTGAGGTTCAATCGGAAATGCCGGATTGCGGCGAATTCTTCGAATCAAAACGGGAAGTTTTTGGAATCCATCGGCCTGCTTATCGAATCCAAAACAATTATGACAACACCGAATGCAGCAAATAGCGGCACAGTTTCTATTGCAGGAGATCTCACCGTCAATCGTCTGGGATATGGCGCTATGCGTATTACCGGCGACGGTATCTGGGGCGAACCCAAAGATCCAGCAGAGAGTAAGCGCGTTCTGAAGCGTTTGCTCGACTTGAACGTCAACTTTATTGATACCGCTGACGCCTATGGCCCTGAAGTCAGCGAGAACCTGATCGCCGAGGCGTTGCATCCGTATCCGAAAGATCTGGTCATCGCCACCAAAGGCGGCCTCACACGCCAGGGACCAAACCAATGGGCTCCAGTAGGTCGGGCGGAGTACCTGCGCCAATGCGTTGAGATGAGCTTGCGTCGCCTGAAGGTCAATCGGATCGATCTCTATCAGTTGCATCGCTTCGACCCCAAAGTTCCGGTGGAAGAATCGCTCGGCGAGCTAAAGAAGATGCAGGAAGAAGGGAAGATTCGCCACATCGGACTTTCAGAGACCACGGTGGCCGATATTCAGCGCGCGCAGAAGATCGTGAGCGTCGCCAGCGTACAGAACAAATACAACATTACCGACCGCGCTTATGAAGACGTGGTCGATTATTGCGAGAAGAACAAGATTGTATTTATTCCCTGGTTCCCGCTTGCGGCCGGCGCGCTGACCAAGCCGGGTGGCGTGCTTGACAAGATTGCCCGGGCCCACAATGCCACTACCTCGCAGGTTGCAATCGCATGGCTGCTCCGGCGTTCACCGGTGATGTTGCCAATTCCGGGCACATCGAAGGTTAAGCACTTGGAAGAGAACGTCGCCACGGCAGAATTGAAATCGAGTGGAGCCGAGTGGCAGTCGTTGGAAGAAGCCGCCAAGAAAGCGGCTTAAGAAATTGCTGCGTAGATTGCTGCTGGCAAGGCGACCTCAATCTTTAGCGAGGATTTCCTGGTCGGCGGCAATTCTTTTGGGTCCAGGGGCAGCTTGTTTCATAAAACCCAGAATTGCTTCCACTACGGCGTCTTCACCCAAGGCAGTGTTGATCATGGCGTGATAGACGGCGCGGTTGGGCCACTCCGCATGGAAATAATTTTTGATGAAAGCGGCGCGTTCGCGATCAACTGTATCCACCATGGCCTCAGCATGTTCCTGTTTATGGCCTTCCGAAACTAATCGACGCACTTTGTCCTGGGTGGGAGCGTAAAGAAAAAAGCGCAACACATCCCTGCGGCCCTGCAGGAAATGTTGCGACCCGCGACCCACCATTACGCAATTGCCTGCGCTCGCCGCTTGCTCCACCACTTGCTTTGAGATTTTGAAGATGCTGTCTGAATCCAGCATCTCCACAGGCTGGCCTCCGCGAAGCCCTTCATAGCTGCCCAGCGCAAAGGATTTGAGCAGGCGCTGGTAGAGTGGGTCCCGGCGTTCTTCACGTTGCGCCACGGCAGACTGCTCACAGTGAGCTAGACGGGCGATCTCCTGTGTCAACTGCTGGTCCCAGAGTTTCCACCCCAGGCGGGCGGCGAGTTTGGCAGCAATCTGCGCTGCTCCGCATCCGTATTCCCGCTCGATAGTGATGATCCGAATCATCCAACCTCGAAAACTTAGATGCTTGCCATGGCCCCTTGCGCATCCGAGATTGTGAGACTTTCCAATCCGCCCGGAACTGTACGGGATTTGAAGCGATCTAACAAGTCTGACAAGCGGCGGCCACACAATAGTAAAGAGAGTAAAGAGGTTTTCGGCGAAAACAAAAAGCCACCCATTGCTGGGTGGCTTTTTGTTTGTCCGTCGCAGTTAATTGATGGTGAAAGTCACGGTGGTGGAATGGGTTGCCGATCCGCTGGTTCCGGTGATAACAATCGAGAAAGTTCCTTGCTTCTGCTGATTGCCAACCGTCACAGTTAGGCTGGAGGTTCCTGAGCCGGTTACGGTAGCAGGAGAAAAGGTTCCCGTTAACGGTGAAGGCAATCCGGAAACGCTGAAGCTCACGGTGCCGGAAAATCCTGCCTGGCCTGTAATCGTCACCGGGAGCGACCCGGTTTGACCACGCTTAACGGTGAAGGTGTTCGCGGGTGAAATCGAGAAATCCCCTGTTCCTTGCGCATTCACAACCAGCGTGACGGTGGTTGTATGGACCAGGGTCCCGTTCGCGGCCGTGCCGGTAATCGTAACCAGATAAGTATCGGCTGTGGTATTGGAGCCGGTCGTCACCGTGAGTGCAGCCAACCCAGATCCATTCAGCGAAGTTGGATTGATGCTGGCAGTCGGATTGATGGCACCCACAGGCGGGGGCTGACTGGTGCTCGCGATGCTTACGCTCAAAGAGACTAGCCCGTTAAATCCTCCAACGGAACCAACGTTGATTTGATAACCGGCATTCACGCCTGCCGTAACGGTCTGCGATGCCGGAGTGGCGCTCATGGTGAAATCGGCCGGAGCAGTTACGCTCAAAGTTACAGCCGCTGTGTGAACAAGCACTCCATCAGTGGCCGTAATGGTGAGTGGATAAATACCAACCGGAGTAGTAGCGCCGTTATTTGTCAGGATGGTGATGGTCGATGACCCGAAATTAGTCACCGCTGGGGGAGGCGGCGTTAGTGTCGCTCCCGCAGGCAGTCCGGCGACTGAGAAACTGATCGTGCCGGTATAGTTATTCAACGCAGTGATAACGGCAGAATAAGTAACGGAGTTGCCCTGGACCACTGATTGCGACTTCGGCGATGCAGCAAGCGCGAAGTCAGGCGAATTGTTGTTCCATGTATTCACCAGATTGGCGGCATTTACTGATCCCCAGCCGGTAGCCTGATCGTAGCCCGGTGCAGCGGCGAATCCTGTCACTTTCGGCACGCTGTTGTTTCCGCTGGTAATGTCATTAAAGACTGCGGTGCCGCCCGCAAACTGGGTGGCTGCCATGGAATAAAGCACGCTGTTCGCATTGCCCTGCGGCGCCCCAGTCTTCTGGACGACGAGTGCCATGATTCCGGCGAATGACGGCGCTGCGGCAGACGTGCCGGAAGCCCCTACCAGGCCGGTTACATTGGCCGTATGACCCTGAATGATCAGATAAGGAGTGTGAGCAGCCGAATTGAGAGCTACGTCAGGCACGTCACGAAAGCCGTCTGCCGGTACGCCGGGGCCTGCTTGATATATAGGCTTTGCGTAAAGCGTGCTCACACCACCGCCGGTGGCAAATAAGTCTTTTCCAGTCACAGGTATCGTACCGCTTTCATTCCACACGATCTCAGGAATCGGGCCAAGCGCCGATGAACCGTCAGGATTGTTCGCCGCAGCCCAGAAACCTCCAGCGCCATCGTTAAATTCCGTGCCGCCAACCGCAACGTTGTTTGGCGTGGAGCTTATACCGGAAACTGCCTGGACTGTCCCTGTGAGTGCGGTATCGGCGTCGCATCCTGCCGCTCCGCTGTCACCTGTGCTGACAAGCGCCGTGATGCCCTGCGCGGCTGCCTGTGCCCAAAGATTATTGAAAAAACTGTTTCTCGTTGCTCCCAGGCTCGCTTCGCATAAGCTAAAGCTCATGCTCATAACCGGGGCCAGGTTATTGTCAACAATGAACTGGGCTGAAAGATCCGCGCCGTCACTTGTATGAGTGGATTTAGAAATGACAAAGTCGATCGTTGCATTCTTTGCCACTGCGCCTGACCATTCCACGTCCAGATCAGCTTCCCCTTCTTCAGTGCCGTGCAGGTCGCCGGGGGGGTTTAAGTTGTGTATAAAGACAGGGTCTTTGGCGGGAAGCAGGAAATTGCTGCGGAAAAACTGAACGTCGCCTAATACGATGTCCGTGCGTCCTACAATGGCAATCGTCTGGCCCGTGCCATCGATGCCGGCATTGTAGAGCGGGGTCAGGTTATAGATGGTGGCAAAATCGCCAGGAGCAAGAGCATTACTGCCGTTGGCGAGGTTGAAGTTAGGTGGCAACTGGCGAAGATTGGCATCGTGTTTAAGTGGAAAATCGTGCAGTGAAACCACGCCCTGCACCAGTGAGGCAAAGGCGCGCGGAATGCTGGGATCGGTGGCATTGGCGTAATGGATCTGCCCATCTACCTCAAACTGGCGGATATTGGTCTGGAACGCCTGCTCCACCTGCTGCACGTTGCCGCTGAAATTGATCCAGAGCTTGCCATTCCCGATTTGTTCAATGCGGAAGCCGTGGCTCTTGAGCCAGTTGGCTGCGTCAGCCACGTCCTGGTCGGTAGGGCCAAAGCGCAAGCCGAATTCCTGCGGCGTTAGGAAATGGTGAAAGTTGGGCGACTTCGGGTTTTGCAGGTCGGCCAATAGCGTATCCAAATCCGCCTTTGCTGAAGCTCGCGGAGAGAGCTGAAGAATCATGTTCTCCATGGGGAGATTGAGGTCGGCGGAGCCACGGTCGAACTCGGCGCGCGCCAGCGGATGCACGTTTCCATGCGTGATTACGCGGTCAGCTTCGTTGATGGAGCGTTGGGCCAGAGCGGCTGGCGACAGCATTCCGCCGACAACTATGAGCAACAGGGTGCGGAGCAGTAGTCGGGTGCGACCACGTAAATGGGTGTGCATTGGCGTTCTCTCTCCTAAAATCGTTGTACTGATTGCTGGAAACAGCTAAGGCAGGACGCTCATCAGACCCAAATTGCGGTGCGCAAGAGGTTACCCTTGAGATGACCCGGAAGGACACTCGTCGAACGATAGACACTGTGACTGGACTTTGTTAGAGCTGGCTTAGAACTGCATTAGAAATTCGAAAGATCTTGGAATCAGGTAGGGACGCGGAGTTCGTCTTGGCTTACAAGTCAATCGTTGGCCTGTTGAGCTTCCACAATAAATTCGTCTTTACCACCGGCCACTCGCCGGCAATGATGCTGTAGGCACAAGAGTCGCGGAAGGTCCCATTGGGCAGGATCTGGTTGTTCCGCAAGACGCCATCCAGTTTCGCGCCAAGGCGCTCGATGGCGCGACGGCTAGCATGGTTGAAGAAATGAGTGCGCAACTCCACGCAGATACAATTCAGGGATTCGAATGCGTGCGTTAGCAGAAGCAGCTTGCACTCAGTGTTCAGGTGAGTGCGCTGCATGCTCTTGCGGTACCATGTGCCGCCAATCTCCACTCGACGGTGTGCCTCGTCGACATTCCAGTAGCTCGTCATACCCACGGCCTTTGCAGTATGCGCATCCCTGACCGCGAAAGGAAGCATTCCACCTTTGGACTGGCGCTCCAGACGGCGGTCAATTTCGGCCTTCATGTGGGCCGGTTGGGGAATCACCGTATACCAAAGCTTCCATAACTCGCCATCCTGTACCGCTTCTACAAGATCGTCATGGTGAGCCAGCGAAAGCGGCTCCAGCATTGCGTATGTTCCACGCAAGGTGATTGGTTCAAGCCAAGGCATGGTTGATCATTTTTACACAGAGGCGGCATGCTGGCCAGAAAGGGGCCGACGTTGGAGTTGGAATTCCCATTGATGCTCGATTTCCTTTCGCCGTCAAGGATATCTGTTAGCGCGGCACTTACTCCGGTGATCGCAAAGCTGTGGCCGGCCACCTACAGGCAGCGCAACGCCACCGGACGGATTTCACAAAGCAGCTCCCTCCCGCTGTTCATCGACGCAGCAATCGCAGTTGCACGATCGCGTAAATCTCTCAGCTCGCGAATTCGAGAGCTGCTTCTGATTTCCAGACAGAATGTAGGCCAGTTTTTCCATCCAATCTTTTAAGCACCACTTACGTAAATTCCAAGGAGCTAATCAACTATGGAAGATAAAAACAAACAGCAGTCTGGCCAGCAAAATCGCGATCAAGAGACGGAAAAGAAGCCCACACAGGGATCGCAAGACGTGAATCGTCAGGGCCAGGGCAACGTTCAGCAAGGTCAACAAGGCCAGCGCGATCAGCAGGATCGCGAAAAGAAACCTGCCTAGCACGAACGTATCTGGCGTTACCAGCAATGCCGTGGTCGGGCAATCGCCATCCCCCGGGGAACGGGGATGGCGATATCGGATCTTGCCGCATGCGGTGGCGACAGATAACGGTTTCCGGAAAAGTGGACGGGCTGAAGCGCCGCGACAAGGAAATCAAAAGAAATCAAAAAGGGGAGCAAAGTTATGGAAATGGAATCGTTAAAAGATTTATTTGTTGAAGAGTTGAAAGACCTTTATTCCGCCGAAAACCAAATCCTGAAGGCCCTGCCGAAGATGATCAAGAAGGCGACCTCCAAGGAACTCAAAAGCGGCTTTGAAGCCCACCTGAAAGAGACGCAGGTCCACGTTGAACGACTGGAAAAAATTTTCCAGCAGTTGGATGTAAGCCCCAAGGGCAAGAAGTGTAAGGGCATGGAAGGCGTGATTGCCGATGGAAAGGAATTAATGGAAGAGGACGCCGATCCAGAGGTGATGGATGCAGGCCTCATCGGGGCTGCCCAGCACGTGGAGCACTATGAAATGGCCGGCTACGGATGCGTTCGCACCTACGCCGAATTACTTGGCCATTCCAACTTTGCCAGCCTCCTCCAGAAGACGCTGGACGAAGAACGCGCGACGGACGAAAAACTCACCAAACTCGCCCAAAATATCAACGTAGAAGCAGAAAAAGCAGCTTGAGAAGCTTCATCGAGGCGGAAGACCCTGTGTGTCTGAAAATTCAGATCGCAGGGTTTTTTCGCTTAGTAATCCGTCAAATGAAAATCGTACCGTCCTGCCGACTCTGGTTCATAATGAGTACACCATGACGGCTTCCACCAGACAGATCAGCCCGCAGTCATCGTCTGAACCAGCAGATTCAGTCAGAGATAGACTGGCGCCAAATCAGGTGCCGTCACTCACCGGCCACAACCTTTTCTTGAGCGATCGCACGCTGGTTCAAGCCGTGGAGCGTGAAGGAGCGGCATGGGCGCGCGAACAGATCATCGAGCTCGGACGCTTCCTTGGCACGGAAGAAGCGCAGCGCTGGGGCTTTGAAGCCAATGAGAACAAGCCCGTTTTGCACACGCATGATCGCTATGGCAATCGTCGCGATGAAGTGATCTTTCATCCTTCCTGGCACAACCTGATGCGCACCTCCGTTGAGAACCGGCTGCACTGCCTACCCTGGCAACTGGACACAATGTCCATCAACGGAGCCCCCGCTCGTCGATCCGGCGCTCACGTTGCGCGTGCCGCGCTCATGATGCTGACATCACAGAATGAAGCAGGGCACACCTGCCCTATCTCGATGACGTTCTCGGCTGTCGCGGCATTACGCTCTGAACCAGAGTCGTTCGCCGAATGGGAACCTCGCATCATTTCTTCCATCTACGATCAACAGTTCGCGCCCGCGCAGGAGAAGTCTGGCGTGCTGTTGGGCATGGGCATGACGGAAAAGCAGGGCGGCTCCGACGTCCGCGCCAATACTACGCGCGCTGAGCGTATTGGCAACTCGCGAGAGTATCAGATCACCGGCCATAAATGGTTTTGCTCCGCGCCCATGTGTGACGCGTTTCTCATTCTGGCCCAGGCCCCCAAAGGCCTCACCTGTTTCCTGCTTCCGCGCTGGACTCCCTCCGGCAAGCGCAACGCATTCCACATCCAGCGGCTGAAGGACAAGATGGGCAACCGCTCCAATGCTTCCAGTGAGGTTGAGTTCGCGCAGGCGTGGGCGCATCTGGTGGGCGAGGAGGGAAGAGGTATTCACACCATTATTGAAATGGTTAACCACACGCGGCTTGATTGCGCTATTGCCGCCGCAGGCCTGATGCGCCAGGCTCTGGCGCAGGCCGTCCATCATGCCAGCCATCGCCAGGCGTTTGGGAAGTTACTGATTGAGCAGCCACTCATGCGCAATGTGCTGGCCGATCTCGCAATTGAATCCGAGGCCGCAACGCTGCTCATGGTCCGCCTGGCCCGCTCTTTTGACCGCCGCGATACCGACACACAAGAGCGCGCATTTTGCCGCATTGCCACCGCCATCGCCAAGTACTGGCTGTGCAAGCGTTCTCCTATGCATGTGGGCGAAGCGCTGGAATGCCTGGGCGGGAACGGTTATGTGGAAGAGTCCATCATGCCGCGCCTGTATCGTGAAGCTCCACTCTATTCCATCTGGGAAGGCTCCGGCAACGTGATGTGCCTGGACGTGCTACGCGCGCTGACCAAAGATCCAGCGACCGTTGAAGCGCTGCTGGCCGAGTTGCAATCTACGGCGGGCTCGGATAAACGCCTGGATACATATGTTACTGGCATTCACTCAACGCTGGCTGCCTCCGTCGGCGATGAGTATTCAGCCAGGGATCTCACGGAAAAACTGGCTCTGGCGCTTCAGGCTTCACTGGTGGCGCGTTACAGTTCTCCCGCCATGGCGGATGCGTTCATGGCTTCGCGGCTGGCAGGGCAACACGGTCATGCGTTTGGCACGCTAGCGGCCGGGGTGGATGTAAAGGGAATTCTCACTAGTGTCACTGAATCACCGGCGTCGCCGGCATAAAAAAGTCTTCGCGACCAGCGTTCAGCCGCGAAGACTCCACCAAGGAAAAGAAAAACAGAAGACCACAGAGGCTAGCGATTAGCTCGGCAGGAGACTCTGTGCCCTTCTTTGGTTCCCTATTCAACTAGTGCAAGCAACCGTCGATTCGTTTCATCAGTTGCGAATTTAGTTCAAAATTATTTCATCTGATGTCATAAATCGAGTGGAGTTGGTGCCGAAATGGTCATACCGTTATAATCCCCGTTCGCCAAGACCGAGGTCTTTTTTGGCATGCTAATTGCGAAAAATAAGTGACTTTTAATTTTTCCGTTTTGGGAATTTACACGTTTTGCCCTTACATTTCGCTCGGAATTCGGCAACTATATTCGAGCGAGCTGTTAACAGAGGCATTGATTAGCGATGTACCTATGCCATTTCGGTCCGGCCCGGTTGTCCCAGATCAGAAGAGGTGAACGGTGAGGTGCGTCTTGCTCCTCGCTGGTCTCTGTCTATGCTTTGCAGACGCCGCCCGGTGTCTGGATCCTCACAAGCCCATCACGCAATATGTCCATACGGTCTGGCGCTCTGAAGAGGGCTTGCCCCAGAACAGTATTCAGGCGCTGCTGCAAACCAGAGATGGTTATCTCTGGATTGGAACACAGGAAGGCCTTGTTCGATTCAACGGCGTTGAATTCAAGGTTTTCAATAAAACCACTACTCCTGCAATTCGGCACAACGATATTCGCGCACTTTATCAGGATCGCGACGGAGCATTGTGGGTCGGTACATTTGGCGGCGGTCTGGTGCGTTACAAGGACGGACAGTTCTCCAATTACACGGTCCAGCAAGGGCTTTCCAACAACTCCGTGAGCTCCATTCTGCAAGACCGGCAGGGAAATCTTTGGATCGGCACCAATGACGGATTGAATGAGTTAATGAACGGAAGGTTCATAACCTTCAGTCGGAAGAATGGACTCACTGACAACACAGTGCAGGCCATTGCGGAAGATGACAACGGCCGTTTAGTTGTGGCGATGCGCAACGGGCTGGATGTGATCGTAGACGGCAAGCCCATGGGTTCTTATTCCGGCCTGATCACCGAAAAGAAAGTGGTTAAAGCGCTCTTGAGTGATCGCGCTGGCCGCTTATGGATAGGCACGGAAAGTCACGGCCTTGACTCCTTAAGCGCAGGCAAGTTGACGCACTATGGCGTGCAGCAGGGCTTGCCCGACGCTCCCGTCCATACCATCTACCAGGACGAACGGGGAACGATATGGGCAGGAACGGAAGGCGGAGGGGTTTGCCGG
>DATCAX010000719.1:0-4378 GCA_036512375.1 Candidatus Angelobacter sp.
TACGTAATGGCTTTTGGGATAAATCGGCAGCCGCGTGTATTTCTGCTTTACCGTGCCGAACAACGGATCGATCTGTGACAGCGAATCAATTTCATCGCCGAAGAGCTCAATGCGGTAGGCGTTGTCGTCGTAAGTGGGGTAGACCTCGATCACGTCGCCGCGCACGCGAAAAGTTCCGCGCTTGAAGTCCACGTCGTTGCGCTCGTAAAGAATTTCGACCAGCTTGCTGAAAATATCGCTGCGCTTGATCTTCTGGCCCTTTTCCAGAAACAACAGCATCCCGTAATAAGCTTCCGGTGAGCCCAGGCCGTAAATGCAGCTAACCGAGGCCACTATGATGCAGTCGCGCCGCTCGAACAGAGACCGTGTGGCGGAGAGCCGAAGCTTATCGAGCTCGTCATTGATCGTGGATTCTTTTTCGATATAGACATCGCCGGCCGGAATGTAGGCTTCGGGCTGGTAATAGTCGTAATAAGACACGAAGTACTCGACCGCATTCGAGGGAAAAAACTGTTTGAATTCGTGGTAAAGCTGCGCCGCCAGCGTCTTGTTGTGGGCCAGCACCAGTGCCGGGCGATTGAGCTGCTCAATCACCTTGGCCATGGTATAGGTCTTGCCCGATCCGGTCACGCCTAGCAGTACCTGATGCTTTTCCCCGGCGTAAATGCCGCGGGTGAGCTCTTCAATGGCGTTGGGCTGGTCGCCCTTGGGTGTGTAAGTCGATGCTAAGCGGAAATCCATTTTTTCTGTCGCGTTGCTCCAAACCGCTCAGCGGTTTCGTTTTGCCGACGCTGCCTGTGCTCCTGGAGCAGCGCCGCTCGCCGCGTGATCGGGCTCGCGGCTTCATTTGCGGTCTGCTCAGATCCTGCTGGCCGGGGCCAGAAAACAACGTCGGCTGCCTCTCCTGCTGCCATTTTGACGGGAGGAAATCTCTTTAGTGTGACACGGGAGGCAGGTTCTTATCAAACAGGAGGACGCCTGTTCTGTTTGCACCCTCACTCCGTAATGTGGCTTTAATCGACTGATCTTTCGGCGGTGGCCACTGTGTTGTGATCCGGAAAGCCATTGTCGGAATAATAAAAGGTACAGGAGCCCGCTTGGATCGAAACTTACTTTAAAAAATTAAGCGAAACCTTACACCCACCATGGCATCGTCCAAAATAGTTTCGTTTTTCTATTGCTTTCGTCTATTCTTTGCGCGTATAAGCTTAAAAGCAGGCTGCGCCGGTGGGTAAACACTGACGCAGCCCTGACCAAACCGCCTACCTAAGGAGGCAGCATGGCTGCTCTTGACGTTACCAAAAAACTCCACATTTATCACACTCTCTACCAGTTGAACTTATCGTTTGCCTCCGTGGTTGCGCACTGCCGGACGTTACAGGAAGCCGGCGTATTCCAGTCCAAGTTTGCGCGTTTATATCAGGGGCTTGCCCAGGAACTACAGTCGGAAATCAACGAGGACCTTTTGGGGACCATACACAATGCCGAGCTGGAGGACTGGAACCGATTCAGTAAAGTTCGAGAAGCGCGGGAAAAAGAACTCAGCGGTCCTAACGACGGCTTGGTTCACGCGCAGGAACGAAAAGGGGTAGCGGCCAAGCGCGGGAAGAAAGCCGTACGGCAGCAGTAGATTTCCACTTGACAAAAGCGAACAAAACGCGATATAATATGCCTGCTACAGGCAGCTCTTTGCTGTCCGATGCCGCCCAGGCGGTTGAAGCGCGGTCTTTGAAAATAAGCATTCAGTAGTCAGCAATCAGCCCAGACGGCCGGTACTTGGTTCTTGGTATTTGGGAACACGTTACGACCCTCTGCCGACTGGGGTTGGGATTGGGATTGGGTCACCCAAGGGTCACCCAAGCGTCACCCAAGCGTCAGGCAAGGGAGACCCAAGGGTCGATTGGCGCAAGTGCCTTTGTTTGCAATAAAAGTTGAAAAATGACGGGGTGGGGCGGAAGGAATCGCCGGCATCGCGCGTGAATCGGAAAAGCAAAAGCAGTTCGCAGCCGGGGGCGGCTGCGCTCCACGATTCTTTTAACCCTTGACTCTATTCCGCCTGAAACGTCAGCCGGCACTGCTCCCGTGATCCTAATACAAGAGCCAGTTCGTGGGGATGGTCAATCAGCACATCCGGCGGAGCATCAACCAACGTGTGCGGCGCCAGGCCGTAAGTTACGCCGACAGAATAGATTCCGGAGTTGCGGGCGGTAAGCACGTCAATGTCTGAGTCGCCGATGATGACTGTTTCTTCCGCCTCCACTTTGGCTTCTTCCAGAAGCGCCTGGACGCCGGTGGGGTCGGGTTTCTTAGTGTGGAAGCTGTTGCCGCCATAGACCTGAAAGAAGTATTGCCCGAGGCCGAGGGCTTCAACGATCGCGCGCGAAGGTCCGACAGGCTTGTTGCTCAGAACGGCCATCTTGAGCGGCTCACCGTCACGGCTCTTCTGTATGGCCGAGAGCGATTCCTTCACACCGTCATAAACATAAGTGTTATCAAGCTTGTGCTCGCGATACCAGCCCATGAAATAGAGCACTGCATCCTGAACAAAGTTTTCGTCGTCAGGATCGCCCAGGGATCGGCGGACCAGCATGGGAGCGCCGTCGCCAATATAACTGGCGATGACTTCATGGGGCAGCTCTTTCTTGCCAAAGTGAATCAACATGGCATTGATGGAGTTGGCCAGGTCTTCACGGGAGTCAATGAGCGTGCCGTCGAGGTCAAAAATAAGCAGTTTGGCGGTGTGCCCGGGGATGTGCCGATTTTTGCGAATCATCCGTTTTCAGTATATCCCGGTAAACACCTTAGCATTTAAAATGGAAGG
The DNA here is from genome assembly GCA_036512375.1 of Candidatus Angelobacter sp. Lineage (GTDB taxonomy): Bacteria > Acidobacteriota > Terriglobia > Terriglobales > Acidobacteriaceae > Angelobacter. Next base: position 2,822 of record DATCAX010000719.1, read on the forward strand.
TACTCCCAAGTACGCCCAACCCCACAGGAGAACCATGGCCGTAACCAAGATTGATTCCAGGAAGAGCGCCTCCGCAGTGGCCGAGATGCCGACGAAAGCCGAGAAGAATTATGAAGGGCTCAGCCGCCAGCAACTGGTGGAGATTTACCGGCTCATGTATCTTTCCCGGCGGCTCGATGACCGGGAAAAAGTGCTGAAAAATCAGCAGAAGATCTTTTTCCAGATATCCGGCGCGGGACATGAGGCCTTGACGGTGGCTGCGGCACTCAATCTGAAAGCGGGTTATGACTGGTTCTACCCTTATTATCGCGATCGCGCATTGTGTCTGGCTCTGGGCATGACCCCGTACGAACAGCTGCTGCAGGGTGTGGGCGCGGCTGACGATCCTGCCTCCGGCGGCCGCCAGATGCCTTCACACTGGGGACACAAAAAACTGAACATTGTGACGCAGTCCTCGCCCACGGGCACACAGTTCCTGCAAGCAGTCGGGTGCGCCGAAGCAGGCCGCTATTTTGGCAAGCATCCGGAAGCCGCGGAAAAACATGATGGCGACTATCGGAAATTTAAAGACGTGGCCTTCCAGGGCGACGAAGTGGTTTACTGCTCTGCCGGCGACGGCACCACCAGCGAAGGCGAGTTCTGGGAAGCTATGAACTCCGCCTGCAATCTCAAATTGCCTGTGCTCTTCCTGATTGAAGATAACGGATACGCGATTTCTGTCCCGGTGGAAGTGCAGACCGCGGGTGGCAGCGTGTCCAAGCTGGTCAGCAATTTTCCCAACCTGCTGCTGGAAGAATGCGATGGCACCGATCTGGTGGCTTCATATGCCGCGTGCAGGCGCGCCGTGGATTACATTCGCGCCGGAAAAGGGCCGGCGATGGTGCACGGACATGTCATCCGTCCGTATTCGCACTCGCTGTCTGACGACGAGCGTTTGTACCGTCCTGACACCGAGCGCGAGAAAGATGCGAAGCGCGATCCGGTGACGCGCCTGCAAATGTTTTTGGTGCGCGAGAACATCCTGGACGAAGCGGGAATCAACAAGCTGGAAAAAGCCGTGGACCAGGAAATTGAGGCAGCCGCCGACCAGGCATTAAAAGCAGCGTTTCCCACGACGGATTCCATTTACAAGCACGTTTATTCTGAGGACCTTGATCCGCGCAAAATGGCGAGTGAGCCACAGCCCCAGGGCGGCGACAAGACCATGGCGGACATGATCAATTCCTGTCTCAAGGACGAAATGCGCCGCGATGACCGCATTGTGGTGTTTGGTGAAGACGTGGCAGATTGCAGCCGCGAAGAATATCTCAAAGAACAGAAACTCAAGGGCAAAGGCGGCGTGTTCAAGCTGACATCTGGCTTGCAGATGGAGTTTGGCGGGGAGCGCGTATTTAATTCTCCGCTGGCGGAAGCCAACATTGTGGGCCGCGCCATCGGCATGGCAACCCGCGGACTGAAGCCGGTGGTTGAGATCCAGTTCTTCGACTACATTTGGCCCGCATACCATCAGCTGCGCAACGAGATGCCACTGATTCGCTGGCGCTCGAACAACGCGTT
>DATCAX010000720.1:0-2892 GCA_036512375.1 Candidatus Angelobacter sp.
GGCTGGAAACGGACATGAGCGTTGCAGGACAATTGGGAATCACGGAAATGGAAGCCGGAGTCCAGCCGCAACAAAAAGGCGAAATTGTAAAGCGCTTGCGTGATGAAGGGCGCATCGTGGCCATGGCTGGCGATGGAATCAATGACGCTCCCGCGCTGGCGGCCGCGCACGTGGGAATCGCGATGGGTACCGGCACAGACGTAGCTATGGATACCGCGGGAATCACGCTGGTAAAGGGTGACCTTCGGGGCATAGTGCGAGCGCGACGGCTGAGCCGCGCGACGATAGGGAACATCAAGCAGAATCTCGGGTTCGCCTTTCTATACAACACACTGGGAGTGCCCATTGCAGCGGGAGTTTTTTATCCGATATTTGGGTGGTTGTTAAGCCCTATGCTGGCCAGCGCGGCGATGAGTTTTAGTTCAGTTTCAGTGATAGCCAACGCGCTGCGGTTGCGGAAAGCTTCGCTATGATCGTGGCTAGCGAAAACAACCGCTCTTCAGTTCAAAAACTGCAACCGCTACAGGGTTGTAAATGGATTAGTGTTCGATTCCGCGACTCTATATCCCAGTATCGGCCCCTGGTGAAGCCGCGCCACGTATAGTGTTTCACGTAACCCGCGCATAACAGAAAGCTTAGACAAAACTGGATTAGGGAAGAGCGCTTGCATTCTGCAGATGGACTTACGTGTGTCCTGTGGAGGTTCAGCTCAATGCGAAATTTCTGGCAAGACATCCGCTATGCGATGCGAACACTGAGTAACGCTCCAGCATTCACGCTGATCGCAGTAGTGGCCTTGGGCCTGGGGATGGCCGTAAACACCACGATCTTCAGCGTGATCAATGGCATGTTGCTTCGTCCATTGCCTGTCACGCATGCAGAGCAACTGGCAGTTCTGGCGATGGAACAGCCAGGCATGTCCGGATTTCAGCGGTTTTCTTACCCGGACTACCAGGACATCAGTCGTGAAACGAATGGTTTTAGCGACGTGTTTGCCTATCGCATCACGCTAGCGGCCTTGTCTGCCGACCACAAAGTCGACCAGGCTATTCTGACGCGCGTCACGGGGAATTATTTTTCGGCGCTAGGCATTCAAGCGGCGTCAGGCCGTTTGATCATGCCCAGCGAAGCGCAAACGCCCGGCGCAGATCCGATCTTGGTGCTTGGTTACTCTTACTGGAAGAAACGCTTCGCGGGCGATACCAAAGTGATTGGACGGCACGTGGAAATTAACGGGCACGCGGTTACGGTTGTCGGGGTAGCGCCCAAGGGGTTTCACGGGGCCTACGCCATCCTCGATTCGGACGGCTACGTTCCGTTGAGCGCCGCGATTGGTTCAAAGGGAATGGAAGAAAGGTCCGTTGAGCAGCTATGGACGCAACGAGGCGATCGCAGTTTGTCGTTATTGGGAAGACTGAAGAGCGGCGTCAGTCTTAGACAGGCGCAAGCATCTTTGGCGGTCGCTGCACGGCAGATTGCCGAGCGATTTCCGGCTACCGACAAGGGCATGACTATCACAGCATTTCCGGAAAAGCTGGCGCGGCCGGAACCAGATCCAGACAATTCTCTGCCCAAGATTGCAGCAGCGTTTACCGTCCTTGCTGCCCTGGTGCTGTTTGTAGCGTGTTTCAACATTGCGAACGTGTTGCTGGTACGGGCTACCCTGCGTCAGCGGGAGATGGGTATCCGCGCGGCGCTGGGTGCCGGCCGCTGGAGGCTGGTGCGGCAACATTTGACGGAGAGCTTGCTTCTCGCGTTTTTGGGCGGTGGCGCAGGATTGCTGCTGGCCAATTGGGCGGATGGATTTTTGAGTTCGCTGCCGCTCGGAACGAGTTTGCCCATTAGTTTCAATTTTGAGCCGGACCTGCGGGTCTATATCTATGCGTTCGGCAGCGTACTGCTCTCTGCTGTGGTGGTGGGACTGATTCCGGCGCTACGAGTGGCGCGCTACGACGTGAACTCCGTGTTGCGCGAGGGTGGCCGCAGCGCCTCGGAAGGGCGGCGGCGACACATCGCCAGGAATACGCTAGTGGTGGCGCAACTGGCGGGGTCATTGTTGCTCATGATTGTTGCGGGACTTTTCGTGCGCAGCCTCAACAAAGCGCAGCAAGTCTATTTGGGCTTTGACCCGGATCACGTGCTCAACTTCTCGCTGGACGTCCAGCAAGTAGGCTTCGACAAGGCGCACGGAGAACAGTTCTTCCGGCAAGTGGACGAGCGTATTCGCGCCATTCCTGGCGTGACCTCGGTCGCGCAGGCCTTTGTAGTTCCGATGGGACTTGTGAGCACGGATGGTCAAGTGACCGTGGAAGGCCGGCTCGTCGAACCGGGAGAGCACATTCCCACAGTGCAGTATAACGACGTGACTCCGAGTTACTTCGACACGCTGCGGATTCCTATCTTAAATGGACGGGCATTCACGGATGCCGACAACGAAAAAGCGCCGGCGGTAGCGATCATAAATCAAACGATGGCGAGACAATTATGGTCCACTGAGAACGTGCTGGGAAAACGATTCAGTATTAAGGGGAACAAGGGCCCATTTATCGAAGTGGTGGGCGTAGTTCAGGATGGGAAGTATAAGAGCATCGTTGAAGATCCCATGCCCTTTTTCTATCTGCCGCTGAACCAGGCTTATGTGGATTTTCGCACCGTCCACGTGCGAACTTCGTTGCCGCCCGAAAAATTGCAGCGCGATATTGAATCCAGCGTCCATGCGTTGGCTCCGGATATTGCTGTGAAAGAAATGCAAACGATGCTGCAGTCGTTGCAGGGACTCAACGGATTTTTCCTTTTCCGGTTTGGCGCGCAATTGACGGGAACGATGGCGCTGCTGGGACTGATTTTGGCGGTAGTGGGAGTCTATAGCGTGGTGTCCTATGCCGCTGTGCA
>DATCAX010000721.1:0-4728 GCA_036512375.1 Candidatus Angelobacter sp.
CGACCTGCCGCAGCCACGCCAGCCGCTTCTCGTCCTTGGCGCTGACCGGGCTGCCATCTTTGTATTTCCAGTGTGCGGCAATGCCTTCTTCCGCCATCTTGTGCATCTCTTCCGTGCGGATCTGCACTTCAAACTGGTGGCCGTCTTCCGTGATCACCGTGGTATGCAGTGACTGGTAGAGGTTCGGCCGCGGCATGGCGATGAAATCTTTAATGCGTCCCGGTACCGGCCGCCACATCTGGTGGATCGCTCCCAGCGCGGTGTAACAATCCTTTACTGACGTTGTAATAATGCGCACGGCCAGCAGATCATAAACCTGGTCCACGGTGATGCGCTGCCGCAAGAGTTTCTGATGGATGCTGTAAAGCCGCTTGATCCGGCTCTCGACTTTGGCGTCTACGCCATTTTCCGTAAGCTTCCCTTGCAGGACCTTTACCAGCTTCGCGAGAAATGCTTCTCCGGCTTTGCGCCGCTGCTCGATGGCTGTCCGCACCTGGTCATAGCCGATGGGATCAACATATCGGAATGAAAGATCTTCCAGTTCACCGCGCACTTTGCCCATGCCCAGCCGATGGGCCAGAGGCGCGTAAATTTCCAGCGTCTCCTTCGCCACCTGCTGCCGTCGCTCTTCCGGCAGATGTTTCAGGGTTCGCATATTGTGCAGGCGGTCCGCCAGCTTGATCAGCACCACGCGGATGTCATCCACCATGGCCAGCACCATCTTGCGCACGTTTTCGGCCTGGCGTTCTTCGCGACTGGCCAGATCGATTTTGTCAATCTTGGTGACGCCTTCAACAATGTGGACTACTTGATCGCCAAATTCGCGGCGCACGTCTTCATGCGTTACGGACGTGTCTTCAATGGCATCGTGCAGCAGCCCGGCGGAAATCGCCGTGGAGTCCAGCTTCATGTCCGCCAGCACCAATGACACTTCCAGCGGATGAATTAAATACGGCTCACCGGAAGCGCGCGTTTGTCCTTGATGATGCTTGAGAGAAAAATCGTAGGCCTTGCGGATGATTTCCAGATCGTCAGAAGGGCGGTTTTCGGCGACCTTGGCCAGCAATTGCTGGAACTTGGCCGTAAGCAGCTTCAGCTCTTTTTGCGAAGCGGGCTGCGGGTTTGTCGCCATGTTCAATTATAGCTTGAGGCGTCGTCACGGCCTCGCCCCTCCTGCATGTTTCCCCGTCCTTAAATCGACTTCGAATGGCACTTCTTTATCGGCCAGCGCGTCCCAGCCATGGCCCAGCAGTTTGTTTCCCTCGATCTCCGTGATCGTCAGGCCTTCCCATGAGAGCCGTTCCGTCGTCCATGCGATTCCCGAACTGTCGACTGCCGTAATTGACGTAAATCCTGCAAACAGCAACAATCCCTGCTGCGCAAGCACACGCAAATCAACCACTGGACGCTGCTCGATCCGCTGCCACTCGGCAGGGTTAGCAGCCTTCATCAGGTATGCGTAGCCGCCGACAACCACGCAGAACTGCCCGGGATCAGGCGTTGAGCAAACCTGATTGATTACCTGATCAGAATCAAAGCCCAGCGCAAAAAATCCCACCCACGCGGCCGCGCTCTGTGGCGTGACGCGCAGGTAAGCGCCGCTGCGGTCGCCTTCCTCAAGTTCCACGGGATAGTGATACAGCTTTTCAACGGGATGGACGGGCGGAGCAGCTTCCAGCATTCTGACTTCGTAGTTGCGCGGAAGGGTAAAGTCAAAGCGGAAGTGTTGTTTCATGGGCAAAAATATTTACCGCCGCTCGTTCATTTCTCCGCTTGCCACGCGATGATCGTCCCGCGTGACTACTGTGCGCTAGAGGGTTCTAGACAGGTATTTGTGGATCAAAGTGGTTCTTGATCCCATTCAATAATAGAAACTCGCGGTAGAAGCGGTACGACGAAACCTTAAGTCCAGGCACCTGATAAACCGATGCACCATCAGCTTTTTTTGATCGAGCATCAAGGGCGGTCTCCACGCCAGGACCGAGAAGAGTTGAATTGAACGCGGAAGCAGCCTCCGTGTCCTGCGCGTGATCTTCACAGTAAGGAATATCGAGCGAGTACTCGATATGTTTTGAGACTGGAAGGATCTCACTTCTGAGGTTATATCTTGCATGAACAGTCCGGCTACCGGAGGCTGGTCGGCCACAAACGCAGCAAATCCGTGGAAGGCGGTATGCTTTGGGGAGGGGTACTAAGAACGTGGGTTTTGCCTCAGTCCGTCCTTCCTCTACTGCCGATAACTGCTCAATCCGTTTGTCGCTTTCCGAGTAGCCAAAACAATAGGGGCAACGATGGTGCTTGTCCATCACACCCAGGTTAAAAACTTTGTCGCAAAGAGGGCAGGTCCCGGTAGCATTACCAAATCCGGTAATGAGCATACCCCCGCCAATCATTAGAGCGGCCAGGATGACGATGATTGATAAGACCCCGCTGGAACTCCACAACCCGCCACCGAACATAATACCGCCTATAAGAAGAACGAGCCCGAATAGGCGATTCTTAGTTTTTGACTGATTAATTTGGGTCACAAGAACCTACTTCTCTCGCCCTAAAGGTTCGATGTCATGCATTGACCACACTAACATAATAAATCAGGGCTTTAGCCTCTGGCTCCCGCCAATTCATCAACTCTCTCCCGTACACTCTTCACGTGTACCGGCAACTCCAGCCTGCTGCCGTCTTCGATCAGTGGGATCAGCTTGTTAAAGTCCGGCCCTGAATGTGAGCCAATCAGCATGATCCTCACCGGATGAAACAGGTCTTTGCCCTTCGCGCCGGTCTCCGTTTTGATCTCATCCATGATGGCCTTAAAGCGCTCCGGCGTGAGCGGCGACTCTTTCTCTGCACGCTTCGCAAACGCCTGCATCACGGCTTTCGCCTTGTCACTGGCAAAGACTTCAGCGTTCTCCGGTAATGCCAGCGCCGCGGCGGCATCATGGTTGAAGATGATCTTCGCTTTCTCCGGCAGTTGGTCAAGTTGATCGACGTAGGGCGCCAGCAGATCAATCAGGCTGGACGCCCAACCGCTGACGTTCCCATTCACGCTGGCCGGCAGCAGCCCTGCGCGCTGTAACGCTTCCGCGCCCATTTGATGGATGCGCTCCGGCGGGCTCTGCTTTATGTAATGCCGGTTCAGCCAGTGCAGCTTTTCCGTATCGAAAACCGCTGGCGACGGCGTCACGCGCTCCAGCGAAAACTCCTTGATCAATTCTTCTTTGGGAAAAATCTCGCGATCACCGCCCGTCGGCGCCCAGCCCAGGAGCGCCAGATAATTCATCAGCGCCTCGGGCAGAATTCCCATCTCGCGGAAGTTCGCTACTGACGTTGCCCCATGGCGTTTGGACAGCCGCTGGCGGTCCGGCCCCAGGATGGTTGAAAGATGCGCGAACTCCGGCACCGGCAGTCCCAGCGCTTCATACACAGCCACCTGCTTCGGCGTATTGGAAATATGATCATCGCCGCGAACGACATGCGTGATTTTCATGTCAGCGTCGTCGATCACCACCACATAGTTGTAAACCGGCATGCCGCTGGAGCGGACAATGATGGGATCGCTCACCACTTCGTTTGAAAATTCCACGTCGCCGCGCACAATGTCATGAAAGCGAATCGGATGCTCTGGGATATGCAGTCGTATCGCGGCAGGCTCGCCCGCTGCCCGACGCCGCTCTGCCTCAGCAGGATCAATGTTCCTGCACTTGCCGGAATAGTTGGGCTGGCGCTGCTCCGCCATAGCCTCATGGCGATCACGCTCCAGTTCTTCCGCCGAGCAAAAACAGTAATATGCCTTTTGCTCTTTGATGAGCCGCTCAGCATAACCGCGATAAACATCCATCTTGTCTGACTGGCGATACGGCGGGTATGGTCCGCCTACGTCCGGCCCTTCGTCCCAGTCAATGCCCAGCCATTTCAGATCTTCCATCAGTTGGGTTTCGTAACGCGCTTCACTGCGCTCGAGGTCGGTGTCCTCAATCCGAAGGATGAACGTCCCGCCCTTCTGGCGGGCAAAGAGCCAGTTAAACAGCGCCGTGCGGACGTTCCCGATATGCAGCTGCCCCGTCGGCGACGGGGCAAAACGGACGCGAACTTTATCGTTCTGTGGCATGTATATCTATGGTAACAAAAGCCATTCTGGTTCTTCAGCCAGCCAACGCCAGTGCCGCGAACCTCATCTGACTTTATGACAGCAGCTCGGGATTCCCATTCATGCCTTCCAGCGCCATCGGCCCACTCATCCTATTTCTCGCCATCCTGGTCACCGGCGCACACCTGCTCGGCTATCTCTTTGCCCGCTTGCGCCAGCCACGCGTCATCGGAGAAATTCTGGCCGGCTGCATTCTGGGGCCTTTTGTGCTGGGACGGTGGGCTGGCTATACGCACTTTCTCCAGTTGGATGTTGCCGCTCCGCAAAAGAAAGCTGCGCTCGACCTGCTCTACTATCTTGGCCTGCTCATGCTCATGTTTCTCTCCGGCGCGGAAACCAAAGCTCTATTTCAGAAGCATGAACGTAAGCAGATTGCCTGGCTGGCTGCCGTTGGAACGGCGCTGCCCTTCTTCATCATGCTGGCTCTTGGCTCGTTCCTGCCGCTGGGCTGGTTCATGGGCGTAAAATCGAGCCGTGCTTCGCTGCTTCTGGTGATGAGCATCGCTGTCGCCGTGACGTCGATTCCGGTCATCTCGCGAATCTTCCACGATCTTAAGATCCTGCATACTCGTTTTGCCCGGCTC
>DATCAX010000722.1:0-7511 GCA_036512375.1 Candidatus Angelobacter sp.
CCACCAGAAACAGTGACAGCATGAGCACAGCTCTCACAATCGGCACGCCCATGCCTGCAATGTAGGCATAAAACACTGAGAGCGCGATCGTGAGCAGTGACGCCGGCCATTCCGGGAGCTTGAGCCTTCGAGCCAGCCAGAAAACCGCGAATGCAAGCAATGCGACATTCATGCCGGAGACCACCAGCAGGTGATAGACGCCTGTCTGCTGAAACTCATCGCGGACGTTGCGCAGGAGCAATGAATCGTCTCCCATGATCATGGCGGCAAAAAGCGCGGCATCCTCACGGTCCCAGAGACCGCTCCGGTGAATGTGCCTCAGGATACTGTTGCGCGCGCGGCTGCGCCAGAACCCCAACCGGCTGCCAGATGTGCCGTCGAGGATTTCGATATCGTCAACCTTCACTGACGCGAGTGCGCTGATGTTCAGGCCCCGGAGGTAGCCTTCATAGTCGAATGCGCCGGGATTGCGAAAGTTTCGCGGCAGGCGCAGTTTCGCGATCAGGTGAAGCCGTGTGCCGTACGCCAGATGCGGAATCCGCGGCGGGTCATCTTCCTGAGTCTCCTCTACTGCGTCACGGGAAAAAACCGTCGCGCGAATGCCTATGGGCTGAACCAGCTTCTGACCGTCGAGTGCGATGGTCTCAGTTTGCAGGTCAAAACGCTCGCGTGGTCCTCCGCCGGCCAGGAGCGCGCCGTCATTGGTGACATGGCAGACAATTTCTACTCGATCGACGTAGAGGAACTCCGCGGGCGGATTAAATATGTGAGGAGCGGGCGTAGCGACGTAGGCAAAAGCTCCGGCGCACACCAACGCCAGCAGGGCCGAAACCTGTGCCGGACGCAAACTTTTGACCGCCACGGCTGCCAGTGCGCAAACCACGAATGCCGCAGCGAACCATCCCCATGGCCCAACAGCAGGATGCAAGTGGCGGGCGAGCAGGATTCCGCATGCGAATGCTATGGCGGCCAGGGCAAGAGGGGCGCGAGGTTGGGCTTTCATCGGCAAGCGCTAAAGTTTGCGCAAAGAATATAACCCAGGAACGGGGCGCCGCAAAATACTCTGCAGACAGATAAGGACTAGTCTTATCCGCGAGCCAGGCGCACGACGCTTTCAATGTGAAAGGTCTGGGGAAAGAGATCGACCATGTGGACTTCCTCCACGTGATAGCCGGTTTCCAGGAACAAGCGGGTATCACGGGCAAGCGTGGCGGGATCGCAGGAAACGTAGACGATTCTCTTCACCCGCAGGGCCGCCAGCAATTGGGTCGTCTTTGCGCCCAGGCCGGCGCGCGGGGGATCCACCACCACCAGCTCAGGCTGCATGTTGAGACATCGTGGCAGGAAGCCCTCCGCCGGACTTAACACGGGCACCACATTCTTGACGGCATTGGCCTGAAGGTCTGCGGCAGACGCCGGTGCGGATTCTATGGCAAAGACCTGGTCGAAACGTTTTGACAGATGGCCGGCAAACAGTCCGACGCCAGCATACAAATCCAGCGCAATCTTGCCGTGAAAATCGCCGACTACCGTCTGCACCAGCTCTTTTACGAGGTAGCGGTTGACCTGGAAGAATGATCCCGCGCTTACGCGAAAAGATTTCTCGCCCACCTGATATGTCAGCGCGGTCTCGCCAACCGTGTATTTCGGCAGTTCACTACCGGGATCGGGACTGCTGCTCTCCGCAAAAAATGCGATACCCTTGATCTCTGGCGCTTTAGTTTGCAAGGCCGTGGCGAACTCGCGCATTTCCGGCGCATCCGGCGCAAGGTAAATTTCCAGCACCATCTTGGCGTCGGCGTGGTCAGCAAAAAATTCGATCTCATTGACTCCGGCGGGCACTTTGCCGCCTTCGCCCATCTCCCACACGTGCGCCAGTACGCGATTAATGGCCGGTGAACTGATCGGGCACGCTTTTACCGGCAACAGCTCGTTTGTGCTCATCTTGTAGTAGCCAATGGCGAAATCAGGGCTAGTGCGCACCTTCAATCGCGAGCGATTGCGATAGTTCCAGGGCTCGCCAGAATGCGTGATGATCTCACCCTTCCACTCAAGTTTTCCATTACGCAGCAGCGTCTCTTTCAGAATGGCGCGTTTATTTTCCAGTTGCGCGGTATAGCCGGCGTGCTGGTAATGGCAGCCGCCACAGGTACCGAAATATGGGCACGGCGCCGGGATCCTATAAGGCGAAGGCTTCAGCACCTGGTCCACGGTGGCGCGGGCGAAGCTGCTTTTTTCCTGGATGATCGTTGCACTGACTTCTTCCCCAGGCAGCACAAACGGAGTGAAAACCGTCTTTCCCTCAGGAAGCCGGGCGAGGCCATCACCACCGTAAACGAGCTTTTCGATTGTTAGGTTCACAAGTAAAAGAGGCTGAGCCGTGGAATTTTTGCTCTTTCAAAAAGACGTTTGTGAATAAATTGTTTTTGCAGTTGTTCGATCTGCACACTGGGCATCTTGCTCCGATACGGCGCAATTTCCCGATCAGCTTCAGTACGCAGGGTGAACAACTCGTTTTCCAGAGTGGTCATGGTCAGGGCGGCCAGAAGTTTTTCTTCCATCACGGTGAGCCGCCGCTCCAGGTCCTCCAGTCGTAAATTCGTTACGGTAGCCAAGGTTGCGGCTAAGTCCGTAAGTGTAACAGCACACTCTTCCGCAACCAACAGTACAGCCGACGCTGACTGTACCTGCCGCAGCTTTTGCGCGTTGCCAGCAAAATATCGCGCTATTTCTTCCCGTGGCAATCCAGCCTCAGAGCCTGCTTTTTCAGGCTGGGCTCCGACCGCAGCTTCCTTCATTTCTTCCGCCGCCGTGAGTACGGCCTGAGCGCAGTAAGCAAGGCCATTGATCTTCTGCGTCTTGGACGGCCGTCGCGAATACTTCTCAAACGCGTCATCAATTCCGCGCAGGACAGCTTCCAACGGAATGCCTGCGTCTTTCCAGGTTGTCATCAGAGCCCAGTCAAGAGTCGAGACAGTCAGAAGCGTTCCCCGCCTTTTACAGAAATGCTCTTCAATTTCGGTGTAGTAATTAAAGTAGTTATCCACAGCGGGGCCGTCAGGACGCAGGCTTCTGTTTTTGCGCCGCGTTGTTTCGCTCCCAGATAATGCGCAGTCCGTCGAGAGTGAGCAGATCGTCAACGTTTTTGATGTACTTTGAATGGTCGCCAATCAGGCTGGCCAACCCACCGGTCGCAACAACTTTGGTGTCGGATCCCAATTCATTGATCAGCCGTTCCAGGATGCCGTCGACCAATCCCAGATAGCCGAAAAACAGGCCTGCCTGGATGCTGCCGACTGTGTTGGTACCAATCACTTTGGCCGGTTTGCGAATGTCCACAAGAGGCAAGCGCGCAGTGTGCTCGTATAGCGCACGCGCGGAAATGCCAATGCCGGGCGAGATCACTCCGCCCAGATATTCTCCCTTGCGCGAAATCGCGTCAAAGGTTGTGGCGGTTCCCAGATCCACCACTACGCACGGGCCGCCAAATTTTTCAAACGCAGCCACGCCGTTGACGATCCGGTCCGCGCCCACTTCCTGCGGATTCTCATAGAGCACCGGCATGCCCGTCTTAATTCCTGGTTCCACGAACAGGGGCTTGAGTTGGAAGTAGCGTTCGCAGACTTCGCGCAACGTGGAATCCATGGGTGGAACCACGGAAGAGATGATGATGCCATGAACCGCAGCCACTTCAACTTTCCCGATAGCAAACAGGTTGCGGAAGAGAACACCGTATTCGTCCACGGTGTGTGTCATAACGGTGGCCACTCGCCAGTGGGCCAGGAGACGCGCAGGGCCAGTTTTGCCGGCAAAGCCAGCGGCGCCGTCCTCATAGACACCCAGCACCATATTCGTGTTGCCCACATCAAGAACCAGGAGCATCGTTCCCCCCAGGCCGGACACTTCCGGAAATCACGATGCGCAGCCCCTTGTCAGTACGAACGCGCAGGAACCCGCGTGGATCAAGGCCATCGGTCACTCCGTTGTAACCACCGTCTTCATCCACATGTACCAGCTTGCCATGGGCATACGAAGAGCGCGATTCCACGCGACGCATGATGGGTTCGAAACGGAGCGCTGGTGTGCGGATGGGGCTGCTCATGGCGCGAAGCAAAGCGCGGTACTCGCGATCCACAGCACGGATCAGTGCCGCTGCCACTTCCCGACGAGGAAATTCTTTGCCGCCTTCAATACACATTGAGGTGGCGGATCCATTCAGGTCTTCCGGGAAGCCCGTTTGATTTACATTCACGCCAATGCCGATGACGGCATGATGCACTTTACTTCCCTCAGAGCTCATCTCCGTGAGTATCCCGGCAAACTTTTTGTCATTGATCATGAGATCGTTAGGCCAGCGGATGTCGACGGCCAGTCCGGTTGTCTCTCGCACCGCATCCTGCACGGCCACGCCGGCGATCAAAGAAAGCCACAGCACTTCTGACGGAGTCATGGGCGGGCGCAACAAAAATGAACAATAAATTCCAGCGCCACGCTCGGAGTGCCAGGAATGGGTGCTGCGCCCGCGGCCGGCGGTCTGTTCTTCAGCCAGAAAAACGGCCCCTTCCGGAGTGTCATCAGGGTGCTGGCTGGCCAGTGCCGCTCCACGCAACGCAAGGGAGTTGGTGGAGTCGGCCTGCACACAATGATGAATATTGCCGGAAAAGATGGTGTTGCGCACCAGAGGTGCGAGCAACTCCGGCAATAGATACTCCGGGTTCGTCACAATATTTATTTCCCCGCCGCGGGCGTGGGAGGAGCCAGACGGGCTTCAATGTTGAGATCGATCTTTACATCATTGCCAACCATACCCGCGCCTTTCGACACTCCATAGTCCTGGCGGTTGACGGTGAGGCTGCCATGGGCGCCCATCACTTTGCCTCCCTTACCAGCATCCACAGGGCCTTTCAGCTCAAACGGCAGGTCAACATCCTTGGAAACGCCTTTGATGGTCAGCGTGCCGTGGGCGACGTAATCATTGCCCTTCTTTTCAATCGACTTGCTTTGGAAAGTGATCTCGGGAAATTTCTCGACGTCAAAAAAACCGGCGGAGCGCAGATCAGTGTCCCGCGAGGTGTTGTCCGTGTTTACGCTGGTTGCTTTAATATTCACAGTCACGGAAGACTTGGTGGCGTCCTTATCGTCAAAAAGAATCTTTCCCTCAAATGTGTTAAACCGGCCATTCACAGTGCTGACCATCATGTGAGTTACAGAGAAGTTAACGGATGAATGGTTGGGGTCAATTTTGTATTCATCTGCGGCCAGCGCAGAACCGCAAACGGCGACAACCGCCAACACCAATCCCAGGATTTTACGCATAGAGTGGAAGATCTCCTTTTCTTGATACTGCCATGATCTTGAAGCTATAGAGCTTGCCTATAATACCGAATCCTTGTCGCGAACTCCCGCGCTAGAGGTATCTTGTTGACATCATTGGAGAATACGGGCACTCTCGCATGACTGGTAAGGCTTTGCTGTCGAACGACTTTAAGCCCCTCCGGTCCGCGCCCAAGCGCGCTGGAACCCCGCCGGTTTGACGCTCTACCAGCCAGAAACCCGCGCTTTTTGCGGCAATAATTGTTGGGCAACCCCGTCGGCCGGAAGGAGCGCGATCTGGCCCGTTTCCTAAACCCTCACGCAGGAACAATCCTCATGCTCAAGTCCACTGCCTGGGGCGAATGCGTGAGAGCTCCTACTGAAATGTAATCCACACCGGTTTCGGCGTAACCGCGGACATTCTCCAGTCGAATACCGCCGGAAGCCTCCACCGGAACGTGTCGCGAATGGCCGGTTACTCGCTGCACCGCCAGGCGGACATCTTCGACCTTCATGTTATCCAGCAGAATGCTTTCCGCACCATTGGCCAGGGCTTCATCCAGCTCAGCCAATGTACGAACTTCGATTTCAATGGGCTGCTCCTCGCGGCGGTTGTGCAGGGCCTTTTGCAACGCCACAGCCACGCCTCCAGTCAGCGCGATATGGTTGTTTTTAATCAGCACACCGTCAGACAAATCCAGCCGATGGTTCTGGCCGCCGCCGCAACGAACCGCATACTTATCCAGCACGCGCAGTCCTGGGGCCGTCTTGCGAGTGTCCAGAATCCTGGCCTTGGTTCCATGGATTGCGTCCACGTATTTGCGGGTGGTAGTGGCAATGCCGCTCAACCGCTGAAGAACGTTCAGGATCACGCGCTCGCAGGAAAGCAGCGCCCGCGCGTTGTGCCGAACCACGGCAATGGCCTGGCCTTTGTGCAGTCGCACGCCATCGAAGATTTCGCCGTGGCTGATGACTTCGGGATGGCCGGGCACATTGCGGTCCAGATGCTCGTAAATTTCCAGTATGCGCGCAATCGCACCAACCCCGGACAGGATGCAGTCCTGCTTGGCCAGAATAGTGGCAGTAGCAAGCTGCTGGGCGTCAATGCAGGCGCGCGACGTGGCGTCGCTGGTTGCCCGGTCCTCGAGCAAAGCATTTTCCAAAATCGCACTCAGTCTTCGGCTGTGCCAATCCATAAGTTCTTCTTAGAAGCTTGTCATTAAAGCTTAACCCAGCTTCGCTAATGCGGTCTTTCCCTTTTCGATTAAAGCGTGCAACTCACCCTGGCGTCTGCGTATTCCCTCAACGACTTGTGGTGGGGCTTTGGCCAGAAATTGTTGATTGCCAAGCTGCCGGTCAGCATTTGCAAGTTCATTTTCCAGCTTGGCCAGCTCTTTGGTCAGGCGGTCGCGCTCGGCAGCGACATCAACTTTTTGTTCGTATACCAATGCGACTTCAAATTTCGGCGTGGAGCGCGCGCCGGGCATCTGCGCAAGCGACTCATTCACAAATTCAATGCCATCGACACTGGCCAGCCGTTCCACCATACCGCGGTTTTCCGTTGCCAGCTTGCAAACGTCGGCGGCAGCGTGGATCTTTACCGGCGTCTTCACTTTGGGTTCGACTTTCATTTCCGCGCGCATGTTGCGGATCTTTTCAATCAGGTCCTGGAGCACCATCATCTGCTCTTCTGCTTCATCGTTGAGCCAGCGCTGGTCTAGTTCAGGGTAGCGCGCCAGGGCAATGGACTTGGCCGGCGGCTTGCCGTCATACATCGCATGCCAGACTTCCTCTGTAATGAACGGCATGAAAGGAGAAAGCAGGCGCAACGAGCCTTCAAACACATCGCCCAGAAAAGTTACAGCGCCACGGGCTTCCTCTGGCGGGCCGGAAAGCGCTGGCTTGATGATTTCCAGGTACCAGTCGCAGAACTCGCCCCAGAAAAACTTGTAGATGGTGTTCGCGGCTTCGTCAAAGCGATAATCCGCCAGGCTCTGGTTCACCTGCCCTGCAACACGATGGAAGCGCGAATAAATCCAGCGGTTCTCCAGCTTGTTGAGCTGCTCCGGCTTTACTCCGCCCGTGAGACTGGCGCCCTCCACGCGATCAAGATTCATGAACATGAAACGCGCAGCGTTCCATATCTTGTTGGCGAAAGCACGGTAGCCGTCGGTGCGGCTCTCAGAAAAAGCAATGTC
>DATCAX010000723.1:0-2026 GCA_036512375.1 Candidatus Angelobacter sp.
AAATGGTCTTCGTCCACCATGGGCCCGATCGTTTCTTCGCGCGGCGCGCGGTTGAAGCGAAATGTCGGCATGGGCTGTCCGCTTGCCGCCGCCTGCTCCGCGAGCCTGCGATTGTTCGGGCTGTACCACGGATGATCGGGCGGAACAAAAGGCTGGTCGTCGGGATGAATCCGGAAGGGGCTCGTCCCGGTAAGCACTGGATGATGTCGCATGCCGTGCAGAATCTTGTCCGCTTCTGCCTGGTAGTTGTAAATGCCCTTGCCATTGCCCCAACGGTGTGCGGCAAAGTAGAGCGCCATGGTGTAGTACTCTTCGCCATCCGGAGCGGCGCCCGTGGAGCGCGGAGTTCCATCGGTACTCATTGACCACGCGAAGTACCCTACTGAAGGATTCTTCGGGTCGGTGATGAGCATGTGGGTATGCGACCAGTTCCACAACGCATCGAACTCGCGCTTCTTGTTGAGTTCAACAGCGATCATCATGCCGTAGCTCATGCCTTCAGTGCGCGCGTCGTTGTTGGCCCAGTCGGTCATGTACGCCAGGGGCCCGTTCTCATTGGCCCCGGTCTCGAAATAGATGCGCTCTTCCTGCCCATCGCCATGGAACAGCTGCTGGAATGCCTTTTCGATTCTGGCCAGGCTCTCGGCCGGCGCGTGCCCCTGCTCGGCAAATAGGTCGCGGTAGGTGTGAGTCTTGTAGGCACCCTTGCCGTCACCCGGCATTCGTTCGATTAGTCCGAGCCGCGCGTTTAGGTGCGGCGCCGGAATTGGAGAACTCGGGGGCGCCTGCGCGGGACTGCCGACTGAAGCCTGTAATCCCGCCCCGCGCATTGCCAAAAGAGAAACGCCCACCGCAAAAAAGAAAAAACGAAGCCGCATTTTCATCCGATCGACCTTCGTCGGAATTCTACTTGATTCCGATCACCATTGAATCCGGTCCGATCAGATGTTCCACGCGGGTCTCACTGAAGCCGGCTTCCTTCATCCAGCCCACACAGTCCACCCCGGTGTAATCAAAGCCGCCGGGGGTTTCGATGAGCATGTTCAGGCTCATCAGCAAACCAAAGGCATTCTTTGACCGGTCGTCGTCGATGATGGCCTCGTAGACCAGCAGCGCGCCGCCCTTGGGGAGAGCATCGTACGCCTTGGCGATCAGCATGCGCTTCTCTTCCAGGTTCCAGTCGTGGAGAATGTGGCCCATCATAATCACGTCGGCGCCAGGTATCGGATCGGTGAAGAAACTTCCCGGCTGGAATTGCAGCCGCGACGACAGTCCGTTGGCTTCAACATACTCTTCAAAGATCGGACCCACTTCCGGCAGGTCAAATCCGATGCCCAGCAGGTGCTGGTTCTTCAGCAAGACCTGCGTCAGTAAATCGCCCTGAGCCGGCCCTGCGTCGACCACTGTCCTGTAGTTCGCCCAGGGGAACTTCGCCGCAATTGCCAGGTTGCCGCCGCGACTCACGCCCGTCATGGCTCGCAGGAATCCCTTCAATCTGGCCGGATCGGCGTACAGCGCGGCAAACGTCTCCGCGTTTGGTCCCGCTTCGCCCTGCGGCTGGCCGGTCCTCAGCGCCTGCGTCAGATTGTTCCAGTGCAGGTAGAGCCGCCGGTTTGCCATCTCCAGCATGCCGCCGATGTACGATGGTTTCGCCTTGTCGAGAAACAAGTCAGTTGACGGCGTATTCGAGTAGATTCCGTCGTTGCGCTGCAGAAATCCAAGCGCCACCAGTGCGTCAAGAAAATCGCGCGAGGAGCGCGGATGCAAACCCATGCGGCCGGTCAACGTCTCCAGATCCTCAGGGTGCTTTGCCAACTCGGTAAAGACTTCCATCTCCACGGCGCTCAACAGCGCCTTCGAGGCCCAGAACGACAGGCCCATTTGCAGAATGTGATCGGGTGAAGGTGCGGGCGCTGTTCCAGACCCCTGTGCAGGGGCGGTTGCGGACAGACTCATGTTGACCTCCTTATGGTCGCTTACTTTTGGTTGTCCTTAGGGGAAGGATCCCATCGAAACCTGCGAGCAG
>DATCAX010000724.1:0-3581 GCA_036512375.1 Candidatus Angelobacter sp.
AGTTCCTGATGGAAGCGGTGGATCTCATCGTGTTCGCGCTGCAGCTCTTCAATGATGCGGTCGCGGTCCCAGGTAACTTTCAATCCAAACTCAAGCTTGCCGGTCATCTGCTTAAGAACATCTTTCAGAGATGAGTAAATGCTCTTCAGCACTTCGCGGATATCGTCGTCCGTCCGGAAAACCGTGCCAAAGCTCATGGGGATGATGGTGTAATTCTTCATCACCGATTCAATCACATGCTCATGGGCCAGGGCGTTGTCACGAGTGGGGTCAAAGATAAAGACGGGCGTGCGGCTGACCACGGCGGCGATATCGCCGTAATGGACCGTATACACGTCTTCATTCACGCCGCCGATGCTGCTGCGGCCAAAGCCGACGGGCGCGCGCGATTCAATCACGCCATAGACGTAGCGGCCTTCCTGCTGCTGTCCGCTGCGGGACTCAACCTTCAGGCCTGCGGCTTGAGGGACGAGATCCAGCACCGCTGTCGCGGGTTCCGCCTTAAGGGTCGCTTTGCGCACCGCGGTTGTCTTCTTCCCTGCCTTCTTGCTAGGACTCATTGTTTCTCCTCAACATGTTGGAGGTTGTCGCCAGAAATTCTTCAATTTCAATCGGCTTGAACATCACGCCGATGCCCCTGCTGGCCGCTTCATCCGCGGTTTCCTTGGTGGCATACCCCGTAAGCAGGGCCGCGGGAATCCCGGCATCGAGCTTTCTTGCGGCTGAGATTACCTCAAACCCTGTATGTTGCTCTTCCAGTGAATAATCACACAGAACCACATCAAACTGCTGGCTCTCCATGACGGCAATCGCAGCCGCTGAAGTACCACAAGCCACAACTTCATAACCCTGCCGCTCAAGAATCAGACGATAGGTAAGCAGGACGGCTGCTTCGTCGTCGACCACCAGCACGCGATATTTATGATCAGCACTCACAATTTTACGACTGGCAAATCAATCTTGAAAGTCGTGCCGCGCCCGATCCTGCTCTTCACGGAAAGCTTGCCGGCATGGTTCTGGATAATTCCTTTGACAATCCAAAGCCCCAGCCCGGTACCTCTTTCACCCTTGGTGGTGACAAATGGCTCAAAGATGGAGCGAATCATTTCCGTTGGAATTCCAGAACCAGTATCGGCGATCAAAATCCGCACCCACCCGTGCAGGTCGTCGTACCCAGGAATATGGCGGCTGCGGATGCGCAACTTGCCACCGTTGGGCATGGCATCCCTGGCGTTAATCACCAGGTTGGAAAGCACCTGCCGGATCTGGTCGGCGGCAATTACGGCGTCGGGTAAGACTTCCAGCTGGGTCTGCACTTCCACGTTTGCCCGCTGAAGCTGGCGGTTCAGCAGCAGCAGCGTGTCCTCAATAATGGTGTTCACGTTGACCGGCTTGACCTGTTCCGTGTTGCGATAGAGCCCAAGCATCTGGCGTACGATGCGCGCAACGCGCTCGGTTTCCGACTTCAAAATGTTGTACACCGGCGCAGCATTTTCTGGAATGGCGCTGGCCAGCAGGTAGATGGCGTTCTTGATGGCTTCCATGGGGTTGTTCACCTCATGGGCAATGGTGGCGGCCAGCCTGCCGGTGGCGGCAAATTTTTCAATTTCCAGCATGCGCCGCTCTACCTTGAGCTGCTCCACTTTGCGCAGGGCCGTGAGATCGCGCAGGACTGTAACGGTATACGCAACCTGGCCGCGTTCGCCGAAGATCTTGCCGGAGCGGGCGTCATAATCAATTTCCTGCCGGAGCGTGGGATTGTACAAGCGAAGCGGCGCCGTTTCGCGATCGGAAAAAGAAGACGTGAAAGCGTCAATAAAAGCCGTGAGCTTGGTCTGGTTCTGAAACTGGACGGTGTCACGCACCACGTCAATTTCCATGCCGAATAATTCCTGGGCCAGCGGGTCCACCAGGACGATCTTGGCTTTGCCGTCGCAGACCACAATCGGGTCGCCGACGTTTTCGATGATCAGGTTCAGGCGATCGCGGTCCTGCCGGACCACTTCTTCGGCTTCGCTCAACCTTTCATAATTAAGACGCAGTTCCTGGTCAGCCCGGCGCAGGTCCGTCACGTCACGCATCACGGTCACGGTGCCAAGCTGAATGCCGTCAGGCCCGTACGTGGGAGCGGAGACAGCTTCAAAGAGCATCTCCTCACCTTCAATGGCATCCACCAACGTGAGGTCGCGATGAGAATCGCTGCCGGAAACCAGCATGGAAGAGAGCGCCGCGGAGAAAAGCAAATTATTGAACTCCACCGCCCGTACCAGGCCTTCTGTCATTTCCTCCGGCACGCGGAAGAAGCGCTCAGCAGCCTTATTCTGCATGATGACGCGATGCTGCGTGTCTGTGAGAATGACCGGATCAGCCATGCTCTGCATCACGGTTCCCATTTGCGCAATCGTGATCTCCATATCACGCATGCGGTTGTAATAATGCTCTACCTTAAACAACCGCGAGAGATACCGGTTGGCCAGATCAATCAACTCACCCAGTTCGGCAACCGTCTGTTCGGTATGGTTCTTCGGCAATTCCACCACCACAGCCGCGGCATAAGCCCGCATCTCGCAGGTGGAACAAACCTGGTCTTCCAGGCGGACACGTTTTTCCCGGCGGAAGTTCTGGACCGCCAGGCAACTGGACGTGCGAATGCGGTCGGCTTCCCAGCAGAGATTGCGGTTGGAATAAAGGATGGGATGAACGTAAATCGGCCGATTGTGAAGGGTGCTTTTGGGCAGCACTTGTGGTTGTGCGGCATGCAACACCCCGGTAAGGGGATGGTCTTGCATCCAGAGCGCGCTGGTGAACTTATCCATTTGCGCACGGGGCCACTTCATCGCAGCAGCCGGGGTTACCTCGCCGCTGTCAAGATTCACGTCAACGACGAGGGCACGCGGATTACCAAGAGCGATAATCTCTTCGAGCAACAGCGGGAAAATCTCTTCCGAACGCTCCGCCTGAAACAGACGAAGGACCGCCGGTCGGCGAGGTTGCGCTGTACGCCGTCCCTTCATATGAGCCGGGTGCAACCGGATTTCGGCCGTAGCCATGCGTGACCCCAAGACCAGGCCTTACCGCCGCCGGGGCGTTCGTGGCGATTGTTTCTTTCGTGGCGCACGTGGCCTGACCTCAACCAGTTCTCCTTCTTCACTTTCAGCGCCACCTTCGCCCAATGTCGGGCGGGAAACCAGACCCGTGAGACCAACAGCGTCGGCGTACCTGAGGTACGTATCAATGGATGCGACCACAACGCGGGCCTCAACCGTGATCAAGTCTATGCCGACCAGCGAAATGCGGACCCAGGCGTCAATGACGATACCTTTATCTAAAATTCTATCGAGAACATCGATTAAGCTTGATCCGCCGGAAACTCTTTCAACGGCCATTCGAGGGCCTCCTTCATTAGTATCGATCGGCTCACTTTACGCGTTTTGCACGGACAGCTGGCTTCTTTCGGCTCGGCGCATGGGACCCCGGTGGCGCGCCCGGTAAACGGTTCCGCCGTACCACATTCTGTGGCACTGGAGCGGTGAGATTGGGGTCATACTTCCACCAGTTGAGACCTATGGCCTCAGCCTTAT
>DATCAX010000725.1:0-3781 GCA_036512375.1 Candidatus Angelobacter sp.
CTTTTCCGCGGCCAGGCGAAGGTCTTTTTGGTCCGCATTTTTGGGAAGGTCACAATAGCGACGAATCACTTCTTCTCCAATGGAAATTCTTACCACCCACTTTGACTTCTGTGTGTCCCAGGAAACTTCAGCACGATCTGCACGCATCTTGTTCCTCCGTTGAAATCTACTCTCTTCCGATTGCCTACAAGGTATTTTGGTTGTTCTAAAACTCCATTGTTTTCAAATTCGGACTGACGATCAGCCGGGCTTCAGTCGCCTTCTGCACATCTTCTGCGGTCAGCCCGGGCGCAACTTCTTCCAGTACCAGGCCTTTCGGCGTGACATTGATATAAGCCATTTCCGTCACGATGGTGTTCACCACCTTCATTCCCGTCAACGGTAATGTGCATTTAGGCACAATCTTGGACGTGCCTTCTTTCGTCGTATGCTCCATGGCAATAATCACGCGCCGCGCGCCGGCTACCAGGTCCATGGCGCCGCCCATGCCTTTCACCATTTTTCCCGGGATCATCCAATTGGCCAGGTTCCCCTCTTCATCCACTTCCATCGCTCCGAGCACGCTCAAGTCAATGTGGCCGCCGCGGATCATGGCAAATGAATCGCCGCTGGAAAAATAAGCTGTACCAGGGACTTCCGTCACGGTTTCCTTGCTGGCATTGATCAAGTCGGCGTCTTCTTCGCCTTCAAAGGGAAATGGCCCTACGCCGAGCATGCCATTCTCGCTTTGGAGAATCACTTCAACGCCTGGAGAAATATAGTTCGCTACCAGCGTTGGCATGCCGATGCCCAGGTTCACGTAGAAGCCGTCCTGCATCTCGCGCGCAATGCGTTTCACAATGCGCTCGCGCTTCTCCACGTCCTTCTCCTTGTCTGCCTTGTTGCTGACCGGTGTCGTTGCCATGGGTTGTTTATGCTCTCTTCCTCACCGTTCGCTTCTCAATCCGCTTCTCCTGCGCCGAGCTCAACACAATTCTCTTCACGTAAACGCTGGCCAGGTGAATACCGTCTGGATCAAGCTGCCCCGGCTCCACGATTTCTTCCACCTCCGCAATTGTGACCCGCGCCGCCGTAGCCATTACTGGGTTGAAGTTCCGCGCGGTCTTGCGAAAGATCAAATTGCCCCAGCGGTCCGCCTTCCACGCCTTGACCAGCGCGAAGTCGGCCTTCAGAGCGCGCTCCATCACGTAAGGGCGGCCATCGAATTCTCGTATCTCTTTGCCTTCGGAAACTACTGTCCCCACACCGGTGGGCGTAAAGAATGCCGGAATGCCGGCGCCGCCCGCGCGTATGCGCTCGGCAAGGGTACCTTGCGGATTCAGTTCCAGAATCACTTTGCCAGTCAGGACAAGCTTTTCAAAGAGCTTGTTCTCTCCTACATAAGAACCGATGTGTTTCTTGATCTGGCCGGTATAGAGAAGCTTTCCCAGGCCGAATTCGTCCACGCCGGCATTGTTGGAAACCGTGGTCAGGTTTTGTACGCCCTTGCGGACCAGGGCATCAATCAGATCGGACGGAATGCCGCACAGCCCGAAACCACCGACCATGATCATTGAACCGTCCTTTACGTCTCGGACGGCCTCATCAGCGCTGGCAACGACTTTATTCATAGACAGACGATTCTAACTCACTCTCCCTCTATCAAATGCCGCAGCAACCGTTTCCCTTCCGGCCAGTCTCCCAACCCGGACTCACCATTAATATGTCCGGCGGCGCCAATATCGACGAAGCGGCTGCCCCATGAACGGGCAAACTCTCTGGCACGCGAAATCGTCAGATACGGATCACTGCTGCTGGCCACAACGATTGAAGGAAATGGAAGCAGGTCGCGAGGGACGGGTGAAAAATCCTTGAGCTGCTTGGGAGCATCTTTGCCGTCAACGTCCGCCGGCGCCACCAGCAATGCGCCTTTAATCTTGTGGACTTCAGTGGGCGCTGCTTTGCACCAGTGCGCCATCGCAATACAGCCCAGACTGTGGGCGGCGAAAACAATCGGCGGCGGCGACTGTTTCACCTCTGCCGAAATCCGCTCCAGCCACCACTCGCGATGAGGAAACTCCCAGTCCCGCTGCTGCACCCGCAGAAAAATTGGGTTCTGCTGTTCCCAAAGAGTCTGCCAGTGCCGCGCCCCGGAATTCTGCCATCCCGGCAGCACCAGAACCGTGGCAGCAACATCCCTTGTGCCCAATTCAAACCGGTTGGCGTAATCGAATTCTTCTCGCAAGGCCGGAGTGCGAAGGTTCTCGCGGATATGCACCAGCCGCTGTTCCAGTTTGCTGAGCACGGCTTCAAGGTTAACCGTATTGGTATGCGCAATGTCGCGCCACATGGAAAAAGGACTGGACGCAATGCGCGTCATCTCACGTAATGCGCGTCCGCCAATGGCATGCACATCAGAGTTATCGCCCAGTTCTTCGACTAATGTCGCCGCCAACGCGGTAGCAATCATCTGCGGCAGGTGGCTGGTCCAGGCGCATATGTGGTCATGGCGCTCCGCATCCATCTTCAGAATACGAACACCAATTCTCTCCAGCAGTTCGCAATAATCCTTGATCTTACCGCGGTCGGTGGACTGATTGGTTTGCGGCACCAGAAGCCACACCGCATTCAGAAATAATTTCGCCTCGGCATTCTCGAGCCCGCTATGTTCCTTGCCTGCCATGGGATGGCCGCCGATAAACCGCTGCGGCGCATTGTCGCCAAAAACGGCCCGCGCGCGGTCAAGGATTTCCTTTTTGGTGCTGCCAACGTCTGTGATCAACGCATCCGGCGGCGCGACGGGCCCAATGCGTTCGAGCAAGTCGATGATCCCCCCTACCGGTGTCGCCAGCACAATCAGGTCGCTGCCGGCTACTGCTTCCACTGGGTCTTCCGTGCCCAGATCAATGGCTCGCATACCGCGTGCTCGGTCGAGAACAGCACGTCGATCGCAGCCAATGATCTTGCCTCCGAATCCCGCGGCCTTCAGGGCTAGGGCCAGTGACCCTCCAATCAGGCCGGTTCCGATAATGGTGATCTGTTTGAACACTGATCGCTTTCAGAGACAGGAATTGCCATTCAGCCCGAAGCTTTGTTTCAGAGAGCCTCGTTCTTTGGCACAAGTTAATCCAGTTTGATTCTAAACAAGCCTGCGCCCGACCGCAGGTGCAATCAATCGCAGCTCACCCATCAGTTTGGCAAACTGCTCAGGATACAGGGACTGAGCGCCATCGGAAAGGGCTTTATCGGGGCAGTTATGAACTTCGATCAGCAGGCCGTCCGCTCCAGCCGCAATAGCAGCGCGTCCCATGGGAGAAACTTTATCGCGCCGGCCGGTGCCGTGGGATGGATCAGCAAGAATCGGAAGATGAGAAAGCTTTTTAACGATTGGAATAGCCGAGATATCCAGCGTGTTGCGCGTGTACGTTTCAAAGGTCCTGATGCCGCGCTCGCATAAGATGACGTCATAGTTGCCGCCAGCCATTAAGTACTCAGCTGAGAGCAGAAGCTCTTCGATGGTCGCTGCGATGCCACGCTTCAATAAAACCGGCTTGCGGACTTTGCCCAGTTCGCGGAGTAAATTGAAATTCTGCATATTCCGCGCGCCCACCTGCAGCAGATCGACGTATGGAAGCATGAGCGGAATCTGGGAAATTTCCATGACTTCGCTCACCACAAGCATGCCAAACTGGTCTGCGGCTTCGCGCATGAGCTTTAGGGCGTCTTCACCCATCCCCTGGAAGGAGTATGGAGAACTGCGCGGTTTGAACGCACCGCCGCGCAGGAACTTGGCTCCGGAGTT
>DATCAX010000726.1:0-6893 GCA_036512375.1 Candidatus Angelobacter sp.
CTTGAAAGAAACGAAAAGATCAAAGAGAACGATTGGTGTCAGTACTTAATGCGATACATGCCATTTGAGGAATTCCTAGATGCCATGACTAAAGGGAACTCGTTCAGAGATTTTGCAAAGCGTCTGGGCCAAAGGGTATCCGGGAAAATGATGCCGGACATCCTTAGTACGCTTCAGAACAATGATTTAGCCCGCCGTGACTTCAATCAAATCCGGGAGCTCTTGGGCCTAAAGCCACTCCGGCTGAGCAAGGCAGAGTTGCCCGAATCTGAAGGACCCTCAGGATCCAGTAAGCCATCAGATGAGCGGCGCAAGGAATAACTTTGCGGATATTAATTGTTGCTTGGCAGGCGGTAATTCCGCAAGCGGATCGTCGCTATTGGAGCTTGTCGTTATGTCGTCATTACACTCAGAACCGCGTCAATGAGCAGATCACAAGGATTAAATCACTGAAAGGCTGGTTCGCCCCTCTCCATGCTCCTAGAAAAGTTCGAAGGTCGTCCTGCCAAGGCCGACCATTCGATTGAATTCAGTCTCAAACCGCTGAAGGCGCTGGTTCGTAATTCTCGGTGCCCAGCAGAAAAGTTCGAAAATCGTCTGCTAGGGCCGACCATTTATTTTCAGTGAGATACGCGGATTCAAAAATTCTTGAAATTCCCGCTGTAGGTAAAAATGCGACACTGTTTGCATTGCGAATCATGCATTGGGCGCTGCATCTTGAGTTCTTTGCTGACTTTCCGCACAGAACTCTCCCAGAAAATGCTCCAACAATTGGGGATGAAGTCTCTCAACTGCTCGCACGAGGTTTTGCGCTAGGCCCGCCCTTAGTGATATTTTGGAGCCGTTCCTGTACCCAACTCTTTATGTAGGGCATACCCTCCTCAATGAAAGTTAGTCCTTTTCAAGATATCAAGAATTCCCTCCGTCAGCTCTATCTGGAAGACGAACGTCCCTGGCTGGTCGGTTTCAGCGGTGGAAAGGACAGCACTATGCTGGCGTCTTCAGAACGGCGCGGCACCTAAGGCTGCATATCTCAAGCTATCCGTGACTCGCGTGCATGCGAAGAGATCAAACCAAGATGTAGTCCGGGCAAGCGATTTTCGACATATAAAAATGCAACCATAAGAATTATCAAAATGGGAAACCCATTTCAGGAAATCAGAGTCTCTCCTAAGAATTAGTTAGAAATTCTTAATAATGAGTTCAACAGCTTTTAAAGTAAATGGCTTATCGTTGCTATTCCATCCGAATTAGAAGCTTGTCGCTTACAAAAAACGTTCCTTCAACCAAGAAAAAAAAATCACCGTTCCAGATCTAGAAAAGATTTGCATATTCGCGCAAGACACATCCTAGTACACATATAAGTTTTTTAAGGCAGGGGCATTCTCATGCTTCTGCGTATTCACCGGAAGGAGGTGAAACCATGAAGAAGATCAGCGTTCGTGAAGTTGAAACTCTGAAGACCACTGCTGCACTGTATGGTGGCGATCCTTGCTGTCCTTGCCCGGCGTAACCTGGGTTTCAAAGAAAATGATCAGACTCCCCCTATCATGGGTGGAATCGCTACCGAGGGCCGGTATGGTCCGACCCACTTCGAGGCTGGAGATGAATTGGGCATCGTCCGGCGCTCAACTGCAAGAGCCCATTCTTTAAGCGGGGACCGCCACCGCGGGAGCGGTTCCCCGTTATCCCTGGCTGATGTCTATATACGCGCGTGACACTCTCGTCATTGTCGAGCCCTTCACCAGCCAACCGGAGGGGAATGAAGTCATTATTGGCCAGATTGAAACCGGAGTTTTTCTGGCGGTTCCTGTAGAAGCGGTGGAACTGCTGGAACACCTGGCCTGCGGGCAAACGGTGGGTGAGGTAGCTGACCGCTATCAACAGAAATATGGTGAAGTTCCGGACCTGGATGATTTTCTGTCCCTGATGGAGTCCAAGGGGCTCGTTAAGCCAAAGGCTATTGGAGAAAACAAATCCGATACAGCAAACGCGCCCTCACCTAAGCTCCCTGATCGCCGCTATCATTTCAGCAATTTTCCGCAGAGCCTCGCGGAAAAATTGTTTGTCTGGCCCGTGCTGCTAGGTTCATTCGCGCTCATTGCGGGCGCGACCGCAACTCTCATTATGAATCCGTCTCTAGCGCCCCGGTCCCGCGATCTTTACTTTCCTGACCACCGCACGCTCTCCGCAACCTTGCTGGCGCTGGCCAGTTACTTCACGATCTTTTTGCACGAACTTGCCCACCTTGTTGCCGCACGTTCGCTGGGGATCAACTCAAAAATCGGAATCAGCCATCGCCTCTGGTATCTGGTTGCTGAAACCGACCTCACGGGCCTTTGGACAGTTCCCAGGCGGCGGCGATATCTTCCCTTGCTCGCCGGCGTCCTGCTAGATCTGGTATCGGCATCTCTTCTCGTCTTTCTTCTGCTGGCGGACACCCGGCATTTGCTTGGCTTACCAACAATGGTCCTACGGCTGGTCCGCGCGCTGGTGCTTACATACGTATTGAGAGTCGCATGGCAATTCTTTTTCTATATCCGAACCGACTTTTATTACGTGTTGGCAAACTTCTTTAACTGCCGGAACCTACTCGGAGACACTGAAGTCTTGCTTCGCAACCAGTTGGCCCGGTTTTTCCCTTCCATGCGGCACAGAGATCAATCGTTAATTCCCGCTCCAGAGCGGCGGGTGATTCGGGCTTATGCCGTCATCTGGGTCGGAGGCAGAGTGCTATCAATATTTTTGTTGTTTGCGGTCACTGTGCCGGTTGCGATCCGTTACATAAAAAATCTAAACGCGGCTTTCAGCGCCGGATACTCAACCAACCGGTACAACTTTTTTGATGCGCTATTGCTTTCAGCTTATTTTCTTGTGCCTCTGGCTACCGGTTTTTCAATGTGGATTGGCGGCTTGATACGCCGTGAAAGGACACAAAAATGACGACTTCTACCCGCCTGGCAGAAACCATGACCGCTCCGATACAGATCGTAGAAGCAGCGGCCGGTCCGGCCCGCAGACTCTGGCTCCACAAACATTTGCGAAACCTCGCAGAGCCCACCACGCGTATTTTTGCCATTTCGTCTGATTTCGATCTCGGCGGTCCATGGGCGGGAATAAACACGCTGGTTTCAGAGGTGCTGCCAGAGATTGAGACGCAAAGGCCGGACCTTTTGGCCAAGCACTCCTTTGAACTGGTGCATGTGGTACCGCGGCTCCGGCGCACGCTCACGGTAGGAAACCCGACGCTGACGGACATGGCTGCCGATGATGAAAAGGTCCGCAATTACGCCGCTGACCGGGCCTTCCGCATTGTGCATGGGCTGATTGGCATGCTTGATAGCTGGAAGAAGCCAGCCAGCCCAGACGTTCCGTGGATCATCGGCTGCGATGCGTATGATCTCGGCGGCCCTCTGGTCAAATATTTCTTTAAAGAACTGATGCGACGCAGAGGAAATCAGCTGCACATTCGCCTTGTGGCTACCGTTGCACCTGGCCGGGGAAGTGAAACACTCGCTGCATTGGGCGGCGCGATGCACGCCGCTGTCAAGTCAGTAGATCTGTCTGATGAACCAGAGAGAACAATGGATCCGGCAGAAGCTTTGCAGCAGGCGATCGAACTGGCGCAACGTGTGGGTGACGATCGGATAGAGATGCAGGTACATCTGCCCGAATCGATAAAACTCTGGGGGCTAGCAGGCCGTCCGGACAAGGTAATGCGCTGCCGCTACTTCGGGTTGGCTTTCTATTCAAAGCTCGGGCTATATGCGGATTCGTTGCGCTATGGCGAAGGCCTGCTGGACTTGGTGAAGCAACACGAGCCTGACAATGCCAGCCTTCGCTGGTGGGTCATCATCAAGTTGCTGAATGCGTATTCAGGTATGTCTTCTGTCGATTCAGCACTGGCCCTGGCGGAAGCTGCGCTGAAGGAAACGGAGCACCTGCCTCTGGCCTGGGGCATTCACCTTTACTATATGGCCGCAATGCTGTTCGCGCGGTTTAAGCAGCCACGCGACCTTACGCAGGGAGAGCAACTCCTGAACCGTGGGCTGGAAGTGATTCAGCAATCAGACATAGCCGAAGACGAGCGCCACTTCCGGGCCGTATTTAACCGCAACGGTGTTGCGATGATCCGAAGCTTCCAGGGACGTTTTCAGGAAGCAATTGAGCTGTGCCGCACCGGTCTCACCGAGCTGAACACGTACCTGAGCGTTGATAAGCATCGCCTGCACCGATCCATCCTGCTTTACAACATTGCGCAAGTGTATGTGGCCACCAACTCCTACACGGAAGCCATTCATTATTTTTCCTCCGCCATGGAAATGGATCCGAATTATTCCGAGTACTACAATGAGCGCGGCAACATTTTTTTGCGGCTCGGCAACTTGCGAGAGGCGCTTGCAGACTACCTCAAGGCCATTGAACTGAGCCCACCTTATTTTGAAGTGTTCACGAACCTAGGCCAGTGCTACCGGCGCATGGGAATGATGGAAGAAGCCAGCAACGCTTATTCGATGGCCCTCGATCTTGAGCCCAGCCAGCCACTCGCGCTGCTTGGCCGCGCCAAGGCGCAAGAAGAGCTTGGACGCCGTAATGCGGCCATCGCCGACTATACAAGCGCGCTGGCGCTTGACCCGAACCAGTGGGACGCTTACGCCAGTCGCGGAGTGATGTACTATGAAAACGGTGAAGTTCAGAAAGCGCTGGCTGATTTGAATTCCGCCATTGATCTGAACAAGAATATGGTCGACCTCTACCGGAATCGTGCGTTTGTTCTGGCAGAACTTGGACGCCATGGGGCGGCTATCTGCGACTTGCGAGCGGCGCTTTTGCTGAATCCTTCAGAAGATGACAGGCCAGCATTAGAAGCAATGCTGCAAACCTCGGAAGCCGCGATAGCTGAACAGCCTACCCTGAAGGGCGCTTAAGGGCCGGGAACGTAAAAAGGGGTACGAATCGGGGACGAAAGATGAATACATTGCTGCAAGATCTGAGGTATGGCCTCAGGATCCATGCAAAGAGCGGCAACATTACTCTGATAGCAGTACTCACCGTGGCCCTCGGCATCGCTGCCAGCACCGCAGTCTTTAGTGTTGTGAATACCATTTTGCTGAAGCCTTTGCCTTATCCGGATGCAGCAAAGATCGTGATCCCCTGGCGCCTGCCTCCACCGACCTTGACCATTGGCTACAACGAAATCCCATGGGGACGTCCGGAAGTTTTGCTCTTCACTCGAGAAAGCAAGAGCTTTGAAAGCATAGGAGCGTTTAAAGGAGATTCGTTGAATCTCACGGGCGTGAAGACGCCTGTTCGACTGGATGGCCTGCGGGTGTCGTCGGGTTTTTTCCCGGCTCTGGGAGTGCAGCCCATTTTGGGGCGTATCTTCAACGCTGAGGAAGACCAGCCCGGCCATGATCGCGAGGCTGTGCTCAGCCATCAAGTATGGCAGGACCAGTTTGCAAGCGATTCCAATATCGTTGGGAAAGTCATAGACCTGAATGGAAACCCTTACACGGTAATCGGCGTTATGCCTCAAGGTTTTTCTTTCCCTCATGCACAGGAAATGCCTGGCATTTTCAACTTTCCTCGTGAGGTACAGATCTGGATACCGCTGGCATTGCCGCAGGGGCCCGGCATTCCGGGCGAGTTATCAGATCTAGCCGTTATTTCCAGGATGAAGCCTGGCGTCACGATTAAAGAAGTCCAGAGCGAAATGGATGTGCTTGAGAAACGTTTGGAATCTGAACATCCCCGGGCCAAAGGCTGGTACCATTCCCGCGTTGCTTCGCTGGAACAGCAGGTGACCGGCGATACAAGGCGTCCTTTGCTGCTGATTCTGAGTACTGTGGGCGTAGTGCTGCTGATCGCTTGCGCTAACGTCGCCAACCTGCTTCTGGCCCGCTCGGTAGGACGCCGTCGGGAACTCACCGTGCGCACAGCTCTTGGCGCACGACAGGGCCGTTTGATACGGCAACTCTTGACCGAAAGCGTGGTCCTAGCTTCATTTGCAGGACTGATAGGCATTTTTCTTGCGGAAGGCGCCGTTTACTGCGTGAAACTTCTTGGGCCTGCCGATATTCCGCGTCTGAGGGAAGTGAGCCTTGATCCCAGGGTCTTCATTTTTACAGTGCTCCTTACTTTTATTACGGGAATTTTGTTCGGATTAGTACCCGCGTTCGGGGCGACCCGGCTCAACCTTGTGAATTCCCTCAAAGAAGGCCAAAGGGCTGGCATTGGTTTGAGCGGCGCTAAAGTGCGTAAGGCGGTGCTGGTTTCGCAGATGGCTTTCGCCCTGGTGCTGGTAATCGCAGCCAGCTTACTGACCCAGACATTTTTCCACGTTCTAAAAGTGGACATGGGATTCAGCCCTGAAAGCGTGGTTACGTTTGAGTTGTCATTGCCTCCGCAGCAATATAAAGAACACTCGCAAATAGTTTCTCTTTATCAGAATGTTTTGCAGAAACTGCGCTCGGCCTCAACCACGCTTGCGGTTGGCTTGGTGGAAACGGTCCCCATGGGAGGCGCTACGGAAAGCACAATGCTGGTAATACCGGGCCACGTCAAAGCCAATCCAAACGAGAGCCCTTTTGCCAATTACACCATCGCTTCACCGGGTTATTTTGCAGCGGCGGGAACACCCATCCTACGCGGCAGAGATTTTCTGGAGAGCGACATCGATACTTCCATGCCGGTGGCGATCATCAATAACGCCATGGCCAAAAAATTCTGGCCCGGGGAGAATCCAATAGGGAAACAGGTAGGAACTCCGACGGTTCGAAATCCAGCGACAATCATTGGCATCGTGCCGGACGTGAAACATCTTTCACTCCGTGAAACCGCCGATCCTGAAATGTATGTGCCGTATACGCAAAAGGTCTACCCTTCAATGTTAA
>DATCAX010000727.1:0-11596 GCA_036512375.1 Candidatus Angelobacter sp.
TGCTCGGCGGATTACCAGGGATCTGTGTTGCGCAGCAGGAGGAGCTTTCGCCCAACTTGAAAGCGGCTGCATTGCGTGACTCGGCGTGCGCGAAAGCTGGCGACGCGCAAGAAACAGATCCGACGCTGACAATGATCACGATCCGTACCGGTGGCCACGATGCAGGGGTGATTGTTGAAGTGCAGGGCGCGTGCCACTGCCAGAACACGAATTGCGATGCGCTGGTTTATCTTCGAAGTGGCGAAGGATACAAGCTGACGCTCCACGAAAAATACGCCTCACTTCATCCTATGAAGATCGTCAAACAGGGAATGCCTTCACTTACGGGGCAGTTTGAAACAAGCCCACTGAAGATGGAAACAACTGTTTATGACTGGGATGGCAAAGAGTATAAGCCCAGCCTGTGTGCGACTGTGATTAAAGGGAAAAAAGTGCCGTCGATTACGCAGCACCCGTGCAAACTGCCCTCGCAATAATATTTGGCAGAAGTGCAGTTAAAGTCCTAGAGGAAAAAATGGTCTTATTGAAAAAGTCTGTCTGGATATTTCTTATTTTTTTGCCTCTTTTGGCCGAGGCACAGCGACTGCCTTACGGGTTGAGCGCAAAGCACTACGGCCTGACCTTCACGCCGGATTTGCAGAAAGCGGTCTTCAGTGGTGACGAAACCCTTGATGTGGAAGTAAACAAAGCGGGCAATGAGTTCACGCTGAACGCCATTGAACTGGAATTTCAGGAAGCTACGATCAGCCAGAACAACAAGACGCAGGTAGCGAAATGGAACTTTGCCGCGGACAAAGAACAGGTCATGCTGACGGTTGCGGATGCGCTGGAGCCGGGGCCTGCGATCATCCACATCAAGTACACCGGCATTTTGAATGACAAGCTGCGCGGATTCTATCTGGCCCGCACAAAGGAAAGGAACTACGCGACGACACAGTTTGAATCGACAGACGCGCGCCGCGCTTTCCCTTCTCTGGACGAGCCGGCATACAAAGCGACATTCGACATAGCGCTTATCGCCGACAAAGGCGACACTGCAATTTCCAACGGCCGCATCGCATCTGACACACCCGGTCCCGGCGATGGGAAGCATACCATCCAGTTCGCCACTACCCCCAAGATGTCCACATATCTGGTGGCGATGGCGGTAGGCGATTTTGCATGTGTTGAAGGCGCGGCCGACAACACTCCCATTCGCGTCTGCGGGACCCCGGACAAGAAACCGCTAAGCGCAGCCGCGCTGCGCTACGCCACTGAGATCCTGAAGTTCTATAACCAGTATTACGGCATCCCGTACCCATTTGGGAAGCTGGATATTGTAGGCGTGCCTGATTTTGAGGCCGGCGCCATGGAGAACACGGCGGCGATTTTTTATCGCGAGTCGCTGCTTTTTATTGACGACAAAAATTCTTCCGTGGATTCGCACCAGGCTGTGTTTGAAGTTCTGGCGCATGAGATGGCACACCAGTGGTTTGGCGATCTGGTGACGATGAAATGGTGGGACAACATCTGGCTTAATGAAGGGTTTGCCACCTGGATGGCGCTCAAGCCATCGCAGGCACTGCATCCCGAGTGGAATGCGATGCTGGACGCGGTGCAGTCCACAGACACGGCGCTTACGCTGGACGCGCTGGTCAACACACATTCCATCCGCGCCAAAGCAGAGACGCCGGAAGAAATCAATGAGCTATTCGATCCTATCTCCTATGAGAAGGCCGGAGCGGTCCTGCGCATGGTTGAGGTGTATGTGAGTCCGGAGGTTTTTCGCCGAGGCGTTAACGTATACCTGCGCAAGTTTCTTTACGGGAATGCCACGGCTGAGGACTTCTGGACATCGCTGAGCGCGGCGTCAGGGCGGGCCGTCGATAAAATCATGCCGACCTTTGTGGACCAGGCGGGCGAGCCGCTGGTGACGGTAAAGTCATCCTGCGTGAATCCGCCAGCGCAAAAAGCGCCGGTGCGGAAGGGGAGGCGGTCGCGTCGTGGGCCAGTCAAGCCAAATCCCATCACGCAAGTAACTGTGTCACAACAGCGTTTCTGGGCTAATCCTGCGGACGCGCCGAAAAAGGACCAGATATGGATGGCGCCTCTATGCGTGAAGTCCGGCGCGGCCAAGCCGTTCTGCCAGATCCTGAGCCAGAAGGAACAGACGCTGCCGCTCGCGGGCTGTTCCCCGTGGGTGTTTGTGAATGGAAGCGCCGCAGGGTATTACCGCACGCAATATGACAAAGCCGACTTGCAGAAGCTGATCGCCGTGGCCGGCACAGAATTGACAACGGCCGAGCGCATTTCTCTGCTGCGCGACCAGGCTGCTCTGGTCGGCTCCGGACAGCAAAGCATGGCAACCTATCTCGATTTGATCTCAGCCATGAACCAGGACGCGCAACGCGAGATTGTAGAAAGCTATCTGCCAACCCTGGATTACCTGAACAGCTATGTGCTTTCCGGAACAGATGCAACAGCATTTCGCGCCTGGGTGCGCTCCAACTTCGGGCCAATGATGGCGAAGATTGGCTGGACGCCTAGTCCAAGCGAAAACGCCGACACGCACTCGCTTCGCGGAAATCTGGTCCACATTCTGGGCGTGGCAGGCGAAGACCCGGAAACCATCCGCCAGGCGACGAGCATTGCCCAACAGTATTTGAAAGACCCGAATTCAGTGGATGCCAGCATGGCTAAAGACGTGCTTGCAGTGGCTGCTCGCTTCGGCAATGAAGAACTGTTTCAGCAGTACGTTAGCGCCATGGGGCGCATGAAGGCTCCGGAGCAGTTTTATAACGTAGGCGGAGCGCTTTCTGAATTTCGCGATCCCAAGATCGTTGCAGAAGTACTGGAGCTTGGAGTGTCCGCTGAGGTCCGCAACCAGGACGCGACGCACCTTATATCCAGCGTGCTTTCTAACTCCGACAATCAGAAGATCGCGTGGGAGTGGGTGAAGGCGCATTGGCCGGCGGTGGAAAAGAAAATCACGATGTCGAGCGGGTCAGAGATTGTGAACGCGACCAGAAAATTCTGTACCGCGGAGATGAACGACGATGTCCAGTCCTTCTTCACGGAGCACAAGGTTCCGTCGGCGGAGCGGGCGCTGAAGCAATCGCATGAAGATATTGAAGGCTGCGTGAAGCGGCGTCCGCGATTGCAAACTGAGCTGGCGCAGTGGCTGCAACAGCATCCTGGCGCAAGCACGGCTGGAAGCCGGTGAAGGCACGGTAAAACTGCACTTGGTATTTGATAGTTCGTCAGGCCACGCGGCAGGAAGTGCCCAGTTAACGTGAAAGCTGGTAGTTGATTACAACGCTCCCCCAGCGTTCATCGTGCTTTCGGACCAATGCTGCACTGCAACGCGGGCAATGAATACTGAGTGTGGTGGGCGATGTCCAGTTCAGTGTGATGCCGGTGCCGGCGGCGTCCTGTTCGATCACAAAGACTTCGCCTTCGGTTGCGGAGCCGGAGAAAAATCCAAGCTCCAGGTCCTTTCCATCAGGACGCAGATTTACGTGAGTAAAGAACGGCGATTCTGTGCCGCAACGCCGCTCCAGGATGGCCGCAGTCCAACGCTTTTCTGAGTCGGTTGATTCCGCCACAACGCGGTCTGAGCACCGCGGGCGCGTATGCAGATAGACGACGGTAAGCACTGCGAACATTACCAGCATCATGCCGCCATACAGAAATGAGCCATAGACCATCTTGCGGGCAAAAGGATCCATGAATCAGTGGCCTGCCGCATGGTCGATTCGAAGCCTGATTTCACTCCACAGCTCTGCTCGCCCGCTATCTGTTGTAGCTGAGTAGGGCAGTGGAGTGTCGATCTCATGATCGCGGGCCAGCGCGGCCAGCGCGCTGCGCAGCTTGTTGCTGGAGAGCTTGTCGGCCTTGGTGGCGACGACCAGAAAATCGCGTCCTGCACTGCGAAGAAAATCGATCAGGTGCCGGTCGGGTGGCT
Source organism: Candidatus Angelobacter sp. (assembly GCA_036512375.1). GTDB lineage: Bacteria > Acidobacteriota > Terriglobia > Terriglobales > Acidobacteriaceae > Angelobacter. The sequence continues at coordinate 3,944 of DATCAX010000727.1, forward strand.
GTGCCGGAATGTTGGAGTCAATCAAAACCACGGAGAGCGCAAGCGTCTCACGCTCCTGCAGGTAAGGCTCAATGAACTTGGGCCACTCGGCGGAGATTTCCTTTGAGAGCTTGGCGTAACCGTAGCCGGGCAGGTCAACCAGCAGGCTTTCCGGATGCGGCTGGCTGGCCTTGGCGTAAATGCCAATGAAATTGATGGTGCGTGTTCGCCCCGGCGTGGAGCTGACGTGCGCCACTTTCTGGCCGAGCAGGGAATTGATCAGGCTGGATTTGCCTACGTTGGAACGTCCCAGGAAAGCGAATTCCGGCGGACCTTCCGGAGGAAAGAATTTGGGATCAGCGGCGGAGGTCAGGAATTTGGCGATGATGGGTTTCATTCGGTAACAACCAGTGTAACGGAAACCCTCACACACTCACTGCTCACAGGATTCAAAGAAGAAGATCTGGAGATACAAAGGCACGATCCAATCGAAAGTGGCAAATGGCTAACTCTTGAATGGTCAGTCTTCAATAAAAAGCGGGAACTGACTGAATCAGCTCCCGCCGTTGCATGCTAAAGCAAGTGTCAGGGCACAGTGATGGTTACCTGGCTCGTATTCAATATCTGGAAAGTGCCGGCGCTCATTGATTGGACAATCAGGGTATGAGTGCCGGAGCCGAGAACAAAGCTGGTATCGACTTCAGTGCCGGGAGAGTTGCCCAATTTCGTCCCGGTGGTGTTGTCCCAGATTTCAAGGTGATCGATAGCCGTGGTTGAGTTTGCGTAAGCGCTCACCAGCACTGGGCTGGCGGGGCTGGAATTCGCAGTAGGCGCAAGTATGGTAATCCCAGAAGCAGATGCCACCGTGATGGTCACATTTGATTTGTGGATGACCTGAAAAGTGCCTGTGCTCATGTCCTGCACTATGATCTGGTGCTGTCCCACAGCGAGGTTATAGCTCTGGTTGACGGTGGAACCCTTGGGTGAATCGCCCAGCTTTTGTCCGGTGGTGTTGTCCCAGACTTCAAGGTGGTCGATGGTAGCGGCCGATTCGCTGGCGGTTGCGCTGACAAGTACCTGCGTTCCGCTGGTTGAACCTGTGACTGGGCTTGTGATTGTGACGCCGTCAGCTGCAACCGTGAAAGTAACAACAGACTTGTGCAAGACCTGAAATGTCCCGGTGCTCATGTCCTGGACGGTCATCTGGTGAGATCCAGAGGTCAAGACAAAAGTCTGATGAATGGTGGATCCAGGAGGCGAATTCCCCAGCTTGATTCCGTTATCCCACACTTCCAGATGATCGATGGTTGCGGCGGATTCCGACGCCGAAGCATCTACGAGCACCGAAGTGCCGGTTGCGGCCCCATCAGTGGGAGAATTGATCGTCACCCCATCTGTGGAAACGGTGAAGTTCACAATGGTCTTGTGTAGAATCTGGAATGTTCCGGTACTCATGTCCTGGACCGTCATCTGGTGCGCACCAACCGACAGGGTGAAGGTTTGATGGATGGTAGATCCCGGGGGTGAATTTCCCAGTTTAACGCCATTGTCCCAGACTTCAAGGTGATCAATGGTTGCGCCGCTCTCCGTCGCAAACGCGTCCACCAACACTGATGAAGGAACAATCGAGCCATTGCTTGGCGAATTAACAGTGACGCCGGAAGAGCCGCCGCCGAAGAAGTCACTCATGGGGTTCACAAAATTTGACCTTCCGGGGAAGGTCGACATACCCAAAGCTTGCAAAATTGTTCTCAGATTGTTCTCATGTTTGTACGGCACGTTGGAAAGCGAATGGGGCGTTACCTTCGGACCGATTACCGCCGTATATACCAGGCCGGCATTATCGCCATCTCCGTTATCGAACGTGATAATCAGCAAACCATCGCCTCCCGGCTGGAAGTAGGACTGGTTCAGAACGGGGGCTACGCTTGAGCTTAAAAAATTATCGGCTGCCTGTTGTTTCAGGGTAAGCGGCGTGCAATTTTGCCCTCCCGCCGGACAATCGTGGGCGTCGTGCCGAAGGTCAGGAACGATGATCGAATAAGCCGGAAGCGCATTGTTGGCCAGGTCAGTGGCAAATTGTGTAAACGGTACCATTTTATTCTTTTCTGCCTGGCTACCACTGATGATGTCTGAATACCATAGAGCTGGATTGTGTTTCTGAACATAAGGATCAGCATCGCCGCTCGTCCAGCCGGCGCTGGGTAGGGATTGCAAATACACCTTCCATGATTTACCGGCCGCATCCAAAATACGAAAAATATTGTTATCAAGAATAGTCTTGGTACAGCCGCCGCCGCCGCATAGGTAATCATTGGTAGGGTTAGTGGGGTTTGGCAGCGGGCCGCAACTTGAGCTGGAATGGCAACTGCCTGAACTCAGCCAAAGGTACGCCAGTAAAGACCCGGAAGTATCAGCCGTGTAATTAGTGGCATGACCGTATAAATTGCCTTCCTGAACCAGCCACGGCATATTCGCCACTGCTGTGTTATAGCTTGTATTTTCCTCTACCACCAGGATCACGTGGGAAGACAATGGGACTTGACCATATGCCTGTATGCCAATACCTGGAACAAATAGAGCTATCACAAATGACAAATAGGTTAGCCACATACCAATGCTAGGCCGAAAAGACACACTACAGTTGAGGTTGCGCGACAATGAATTCAAGACGAGGCTCCTTCTAGGGCTGGAATTGAAGATCTTCGATATTTCCATAGAAAGGAAACGAAGTAACGTGTGGAAATGGCGGAATGAGCTTCAATCTAACTACAGAGCAATTCACCTTCCACTCAGCTTGGACTTACTGCAGCAGCTATTCGAATGTTGCTCAGAGAGAGATTGCAACAAAGATCCCGACGGCGTCACGTGCTATTTACCGACATCAGCTAGCGTCACAGTGCTCATAGGTAGCATCCGCAAACCAGTATTATCTAGATTCCCATAAAGGAACAGCTCAGCTTTACCGCGATTACTCAGCGCGACAGCTCTTAATCGTGGGCCTCTTAAATGCATGATAGATATTGTTCCCACCTACAGAGGAAATCATGCTTTGGATGTATAAATATAAAATTGCAGCTGTTATTGCACTCGCATTTGCTGTTACTGTGCCACTTAGGGCAACTGTTACTATCACCAGTCCTGCTGGAAGCTCATCCAGCATCAATGCCGTCAGGGTCACTGCATCGGCTGCAAATGAAGGTACCTCATTCACCCATTTAGAAGTCTGGGACAATGGAACCAAGCTGGGGGACGTGGTTGCAACCAGCGTGAACGCTATTTACGTCCTGCCCGATGGGGCCCACACCACAACGGTGAATGCCGTGACTGCTACCGGAATGGTCCTGGACGGAAGCAACGTCAGCTACTCTGTTTCCGCGCCTTGCTCCAACGGCAGCACCGTTCAATGCGGGTTTGACGAATTGGGCAGCACCAATCCACAGATCAGTTGCTCTCCGCCATCTGGCGCGGGACTCTGGTCGGGGAATCCTTGCGCGGCGCAGGGGCCCGGCAGCAGCGAGCCAGCGAGCGCCGTGATTCAGACGATCGTCGAGGGAACACCGTTGCAGGACAATGCGCATACACTGGACGGCAAATCACTGCATCTCTCTGAGACACAAGCCAGCGTGGGCCTTTCCAATATTTTGTTCAAAGCGGACACTCCCACCCCCACGTCAACATTGCAATCTAACTGGTCTTTGGATATGTACGTGAACCTGCCTAATCCCAATGCCCACATTGCTTTTGAAGTGGACACGCAATATGTGTGGGGCGGCTTCTGGACAAAGTTCTACACCGAATGCGCTTTCGATAACGGCTTTTGGGGAGTGTTTGACGGCGGCACCGGCTGGCGATTCCTGGATGGCACCGGTGGCGCTCCGCTGCTTCCGTGTTCGCGCAGCCAGTTTTCTGGGGGCTGGCATCACATAGTGTGGAACTTCCAACGAGCCGCGGGTGGATATCCGGTCTTTGTCTCGCTGACGTTTGACGGACAGACTACGTCGCTTAATAACTATGTGCCTTCCACCAAAACGCTCACGGGACAGAACCAGGGTGTTTTTAGCGCGCTCGTGCAACTTGACGGCGTAAAGAATGCCAGCCAGTTTCCGGTGGTGGATGTCTATGTAGATAAGCTGAATGTGATCCATCAGTAAAGATTTCGCAAACTTTAGCGTAATCACACAAAACAAACCGCCCGGTGCGTTAAGCATTCGGGCGGTTTTTAGAGCCAACGGAACAAGTTACAAATATCTTTCTCTCGAAATCTCCGGCACGGCTGGCGCTGGGATCGTCTGAGCGTCTTCTTCCGGGAAATCCGGGAGTGGCGTTTCCAGTGCGACCTTCAGTACCTGGTCCATGTTGTCCACAAAGTGGACCTTCATCTGGCCGCGAATGTTTTCCGGTACCTCAGCCAGGTCTTTTCGTTTTCTTTCGGGATGATTGCTTCTTTAATTCCGGCACGCAGTGCGGCGAGAAGCTTTTCTTTCAGCCCGCCGATGGGCAGTACCTTGCCGCGCAGCGTGATCTCGCAGGTCATGGCGATATCGCGACGCACGGGAATTTTGCTCAATGCGCTGGAAATGGCCGTGGCCATGGTGATACCGGCCGAAGGGCCGTCTTTAGGGATGGCTCCTTCCGGCACGTGAATGTGAATATCGACGTTGCGGTAAAAGTCCTTGGGGATGCCGAGCCGCACGGCGCGCGAGCGCACATACGACATAGCAGCATGCGCCGATTCCTGCATCACATCGCCCAACTGGCCGGTGATGGTGAGCTTGCCTTTGCCGTCCACGATGGCGACTTCAGTGCTCAGGATGGAGCCGCCGCTCTCGAGCAGGCGGGACCACCGGTCGCGCGGGAATCTTTGGAACAATAGGGGGTGGGACTTCACGATCAAGCAACGGGCCTGCGGGTCTGTCGGCGGATGCTGGAATCGGAAGCCCCCGAGCAGGAACTCGACACCTTGCGTAGGGAACTTATCTTGATGGCGTGCGCCTATCTGGATACGTGCTCTGCCCGTCTTTCGGTTCAAGTGCAGGTGCTCTGAACTAAGGTTCGGAAAGCAGTTCAGGTCGTTCATCACTTGCCTGCACTTTCCTTTCTTTCTTCGGGATTATGCCAGCCTCCCACGTCGATGGCCAGGCGATCGGCTTCACTTGGTCCCCATGAGCCTGGTTCGTATGGATTCAAGGTCGTGGCATTCTCAAGAATGGGATCGACAATGGCCCACGCCGCTTCCACCGCGTCTTCCCGAACGAATAGCATGGCGTCTCCACGCATAGCGTCTCCCAGAAGGCGTTCGTAAGCATCAACCTCGTCCACATTGTGTTCTTCCACTATCGAAAGCTGCGCGAGCATTGAGAGGAGTTCTTCGCCGGGACGTTTCACCTGGGCATCCAGGCTGATTGATATCTCACCGGGACCAAGACGGAAGAGGAATTGATTGCTGGATTTGCCGGCCAAAGTGTCGAGCGGAGGTTTTTTAAGCTTCACCAGCACTTCAGTAGTGGTAACCGGGAGACGCTTTCCCGCGCGAATCAGGAATGGCACACCTGACCACCGCCACGATTGAATCTCCAGACGCAGCGCAGTGAACGTCTCAACCTTGGAATCAGGTGCGACTCCTTTTTCGTTTTTGTAGCTCAGAAACTGTCCTCGAACCAGATGCTTGGGGTCTAGCGGAGGAATCATGCGAAATACCTTGACTTGCTCATCGCGGATCGCTTTGAAATGCATGCCGGTGGGGGCTTCCATGGCCAGAAAAGCTACCACCTGAAGCATGTGGTTCTCGATCACGTCGCGGATCGCCCCTGTGTCGTCGTAGAACTTGCCCCGTCCCTCAATCCCAAACTTTTCTGCCATTGTGATCTGCACACTCTCGATGTAATTGCGGTTCCAGATCGGTTCCAGAAAGCTGTTGGCGAAGCGAAAGAAGAGAAGATTGAGGACTGCCTCTTTTCCCAGGTAGTGATCGATACGAAAGATTCTCGATTCAGGAAGCACGGCATGAAGAGCGGCATTCAACTGCTGAGCCGAGGCAAGATTGTGCCCAAAAGGCTTCTCGATAATGACCCGCGCATTTTTCATGCAGTTTGACTTTGCAAGAGACTCCACAACATTTGTAAAAAGACTTGGCGGAATTGCCAGGTAATGCGCAGGGCGGCTAGCTGAGCCGAGCGTCTGCTTCAACAAGTCAAACGTCGCAGGTTTCTGGTAGTCGCCGCCGACATACCGGAGCAACTTTAGAAGTTTGGCCAAGGCATCTTGATCAATCTTCCCGCCTTGCTGCTGAACGCTATCCCGCACTCGTTCTTTGAGACGTTCGTCCGTTCCTTCGGACCGAGCAAGACCAATTACGGGTACATCCAGGTGGCCACGTTGGACCATGTGATAAAGAGCAGGGAAGATCTTCTTGTGCGCCAGGTCTCCCATGGCTCCGAACAAAACCAGAGCATCTGCCGGCGCTGAGTCTTCACTGCGCTTTCCTGGCGTGTATGTTTGTCTAAGATCGGGCATTAACTCCTCCTAAAGGTTCATGGTAGGCCTCGCCTGCACTCTAGTCGCCAACATTCTGTCCAGATTGAATGCCGCGCTGATCAGCGCGAGGTGCGTAAATGCTTGGGGGAAATTGCCCAGAGCCTCGCCTTGCGGCCCGGTCTGCTCTGAATAAAGCCCGAGCATCCAAGATCGCCCCGATGCTCAGCACTAGCCATCAAACCTTCTGAGATGCCGCTCAGGAGATATCTGCAACTATGTCCGGTGTAAGGCTGCTCCGCGATCGGCAAATAACCGCGAAACTTTCAGACATTTTAAATCCATCATCCTCACCGCCGTGCCGTCTTTTACAAGACGATTTCCGCTGGCTCTCTGGTTTCACCGTCTTGCGTGAGTCACCAGCCCTTTGGACAATGACGTACAACACCGGAATAAAGAAGAGGTTGAGCACTGGGGAGAAGAACATGCCACCAACGAGCGCAGTTCCGACTGAGTGCCTCCCCATCTTTCCTGCGCCCGTGGCGAATACAGGGCTCGCAGTGAGTGCATTCTGCTCACGGTAATGTCCACAGGGCCCGAGCGGGAACATCCTCACGGGCTCTCCATGACCCACCACCGCCCAAGTCGGCGAGCCGCCAGGTCCCCCAGCCTGCCACGGTGATCAAGGGAGTCGGCCTACAGGTAATTAAGGATGGACCGCGCGGCATCACCCGTGACACATGCGGATGAAAGGCAACTCTGAAACTGGTGAACTTCTTCGGGAAAAAAGCTTTCGAGCATAAAGCCGTGGGCAGGGAAGTCGGGTAAGTGAAAGTCTTGGACCCTTCCAGATTACCGGTTGGTAATCCTTGCGATCGACGACACGACATCGGAGCATCGTCTGTGCAGTTTTGAAAGGGAAAGAGTCCTCAGCTCGATAATCGAAGTGCGCGGGTAGGCAGCAAGACATGATTCCAAGAACAGACCACCCAGTTCTTTGCACAACTTGCGGAGACGCGGGGACCAGAGCAATTTGCATTAAATGCGGACGGCTTCGCGGCGATCGGCGGATCGATCTCTCGACCAACGAATACGCAGGGGCGATTCATAGAGCAAAAGCATGCGTCCGCCCGGCTGGTTCAGCGCCGTAGTCAGCAGCCCGTGATAACGACGCGTATTGGCCCCGGCGAGAGTGCCGCA
>DATCAX010000728.1:0-4148 GCA_036512375.1 Candidatus Angelobacter sp.
GATTTCCTGGATGCTCACGACCTGCCCTTCCGTGCCGGTAACTTCTGCAATGTTGATCACCTTGCGACAACCGTCACTGAGGCGGCTGACCTGCACAATGACGTCAATTGCCGAAGCGATCTGATGGCGGATGGCTCGTTCCGGAATATGCAAATCGGACATGGCCACCATGGTTTCTAGACGGCTAATGGCGTCATGAGGAGAGTTGGCATGGATGGTCGTCAGGGATCCGTCGTGACCGGTGTTCATGGCCTGCAACATGTCTAGAGCTTCTTCGCCGCGCACCTCACCCACGATGATACGGTCTGGCCGCATACGCAAAGAGTTGATCATCAACTGACGTTGATACACGGCGCCTTTGCCCTCGATGTTGGGAGGGCGGGTCTCCAGCCGCACGACGTGTTCCTGGTGCAGTTGCAGTTCGGCGGCATCTTCAATGGTCACGATGCGCTCGCGATCCGAAATGTTCGAAGAAAGAACGTTCAGGAGTGTGGTCTTACCGGCGCCCGTGCCCCCTGAAACGAGAATGTTTAGTCGCGCTTTCACGCAACCGCGCAGCAATTCCATCATCGGCGCGGTCAAGCTGTTGTTCTGAATCAAGTTTTCTGCACGCAACGGATGGCGCCCGAAACGCCGGATGGAAAGGGTTGGCCCGTCGACCGCGAGGGGCGGAATGATTGCATTTACACGAGAGCCATCCGCCAGGCGGGCATCCACCATCGGAGATGACTCATCCACACGCCTTCCGATAGCAGAAACGATGCGGTCGATGATAGCCATAAGATGGATATCGTCGCGAAACTGAATGTTAGTCAATTCCAGGAGCCCGCGACGCTCGATGTACACCCGGCTGTGACCGTTGACCAAAATATCGGAGATAGTAGGGTCCGCCAGAAGGGGTTCCAGCGGCCCGAGCCCAAAAACTTCGTCGAGGACTTCCTGGCCGAGGCGCTCCCGTTCCTGAAGATTCATGGGGGTAGATTCACCAACAACCAGTGATTCCAGAATTTGCCCCACTTCTCTGCGGACTTGTTCGCGGTTAACTTCGGTGAACTTGTCGAGATTTAACTTCTGAATAAGGCGACGGTGAATCGCGTTTTTTACGGCTGCGAAGTCAGTACGTACTGATGGGGGAGGAAGATGCATCTAAATCACCTTTTCGACGGAAAAGAAAAAAATCCGCCAATTGAGCCCTTCTTAGCCGGGGCGTTTTCGTCCATGCCTGCGAGTATCGCAGCAATCTGGCGGTATCGACTGTAGAGGTTGCTATCGTGATTTTCCATAAACGGCATTCCCGAGTTGACGGATTCGCTCGCCTTCCGAAAATCATTGGGAAGACACGCGAAAATCGGCCGGCTGATGTCTTTCTGAATGCCTTTCAGCACGTTCTCATCGCCCTTGTGCCATCGATTGATGATAATCCGCGCGCGGTCCGGTTCGATTCCAAACCCTTTCAGAGCCTGCAAGCGCCGTTCTAACGCCCATAGAGCCGGTACGTTGGCCTCCGCCACGATCAGGATCATGCGTGCCATGCGCAGAATAGATGTCCACTCCGACGAGAATTGCGCACCCATATCCATCAACACAACGTCTGAAGTAGTTTGCGCCACGTTCACCACCCGTTCCAGCGAGGGCACGTCGATGCGCTGCCACTCTTCCGGTTGGGTGATTCCGCCGAGAACTTCCAGGTTGGTTTTATGGTTCGTTAGCAGTCCCGCAAAAAAATGACTGTCCAGCCGATCTAGGTTTTCAACCGCGTCCCGCACACTGAAGCGCGGGTGAATGTTCAGCAACAGATGCGCATTGCCTAACGGCCGCGCAAAATCGAGCAGCACCGTTTGCTTCTTGGCGTAGGTGCTTAATTGGACGCCCAGGTTCACCGCCACAGTGGTTGCGCCCACCCCACCCTTGGCGCCCATGACCACAATAAGTTTGTCGCGGGACGGCCGCGCTTTGGAGTCCAGATCCTTGGCGAATCTAGCCAACATCGGCGTTAACACGTCGGCATTCACGGGCTTTGGCAGAAAGTCCTGCACGCCACTACGCATCGCTTCGAGCAGCAGCTGTTGACTCGGGGGTGATATGCCGGACAGGGCGACTACTTTCACTGCAGGTCGCAAATGCCGAACATGCGTGGCCAAAGCGAAGAAATTTTCCGGATCCCGGGAAAGATCCAGGACCAGCACGTCGGAATACATGTCTCCGACATCGGGGAATTTGTCCGTTGAGACGTTCCAATGCCTTACAGATTTTACATGGCCTGTCTGTTGCAAAGCTGCAAGTAACTGTGCGGAGCTTGCGGCATCATTGCTGGCTATAGTTACTGTCACCATGGACTGACGGCACCTGGTCGCTTATCTTTCATTCGCAAAACTTTCCCACTCCACGATGCTCACGGTCTCGGGGAAACTATCGGCGGACGGTCCCCCGGCAAAGGGTCGAGAAATTTTCTGGGCATAACCGGAATGGCTGGTTCGGAATTCATGGGCTGAACGATTCGCGGAGTGACTACAATCATCAACTCGTTCTTGCTCTTCGTGACCGAGCGGCTTTGAAACAGCTTTCCTAAAATTGGGATGTCGCCAATTCCCGGTATCTTCTCCAGTTGTTCGCTGACGCGGTTATCCAGCAGCCCCGCGATCGCAAAGCTTTGGCCGTCCTTTAGATCCATCTCCGACTCCACCCGGTTGGTGGTCAGCGCCGGGATCGAAAACCCCTGGATCAGCAGCCCGTCGGCGAAATCCAGCGAGCTGACTTCGGGCTTCACCTTCAGGTGAATGACGCCGTCTGGCATCAACGTCGGAGTGAAGTTCAGTCGAATGCCAAACTCCTTGAATTGAATAGTTACCGCAGCGGTGCCGGCGCCGCTCGTACCTTGGATCACCGGAAAAGGAAATTCGCCGCCGGCCAGAAAGCTGGCCTCTTTACCGGACATTGTAATCAAATTCGGTTCAGCCAGGATTTCCAGTACGTTCTCGTTTTGTAGCGCCTGTATCGTAGCCGCGAAATTTATATCCGGGCGAAAAAGAAAAATATTCAAAAGATCGCTTACCGCAAACCCCGATCCGAGTCCCGTGGAGCTCAGCGTAGGCGCGCCAAATTGTTGTGTCGAGACAGAACCAACCATTTTACTACCGGGTCCTCCCCCGAGCAGATTGAATCCCAGCTGATTCAACTTCTGCCGGTTCACATCCGCGAATCGTACTTGTAACAAGATCTGCGCATGCGTCACCGGCGGCACCTGCATCAAACTGGTTACTTTGGGCGCCGCATTCTTCACTACTTCCAGAATCTTGTCAGCTACCGTAGACGAGGAAATATTCCCGGAAAGTATCACCACATCCTTGGAAGTTTCGATACGCACCGGCTCGGCCGGGAACACTTCATGTATTTTCTGGCTCAAACCCAGAATGTCGATGTCCACCGACACTTCAAACGCCTGGCTCTGGTCCGCTTCGTCCCAAACGAGCAGCGACACGCCACCCGGCGCTTTGCCATTTACCAATATCTGCGTCGGACTAACTACTAGGGCTTCTGCCACCGCCGGGTCGGCGATGGAGACGCGCTTGATACGCGTAGGAGAAGTAATCACCAGCGACCGTCCCACCAGCAAATGTAGCGTTTGCCCTGTTTCCGATTGCGGTGGCGGCTCTGCATCAGGCTTTACCGGAACGGGCTGCTCCTGCACCGGGGGCGCGACCTCTTGCTGCGCCATCAGTTCGCCCGCCTGCAGCATCAGCAACACTACGCCCAGGCACAGCCCGGCGCCGGTCGCCACGTTATGGCTTCGGTGACGATTGATCATTCGGTTTTCCTGTCGCAGCGTCTGCGGTAGCTGGAAAAGACTTGTTCTCGCGCTTACTGCCGGAGATCACCTCAATCACATAAGGCGAGGGAGGCGGTTGCGGGGGTTTCCCGGGGCCAGTATGTTTCGGCGGTGGGGACGGCGCGGATCCGCCGAACAATGTGGCCTGTAAGACCGGCGAAGGCGCAACCACCTTCGTATCAACCGTATTGCGCAACGCTAATTGCAACTTTCCCTGGTTCGCAGCCATCGTCAGTTTGGCCGCATCTTCGGGGCTTACAAGCAGCGTGATGACCGGAACCGTTTGCGGTTTCCCATCACGGTCCTGCTCGATCTTCTGTCC
>DATCAX010000729.1:0-5019 GCA_036512375.1 Candidatus Angelobacter sp.
CCACTGCTTTGCCGTCATAAAACTCAACCTTGATTTGCAGGTTTGGTGTCAGGTAGTCGACGGAATCGCCCAGAGTGTCTTTGCTCAAGTGTGTCTGCTCGTAATTTTCCGTGTTCATGAAGCAATAGCTGTCGCCATCCTGATAAAGAAACTCCATGGAGATTTCGTCTACCGTGATCTTTTCAATGGGATCGCTGGAGCGGAAGCGGTGTTCAAACATGGCGTTGGTGCGGATATTGCGCAGTTTGGCCTGGATGAAGGCGCGCAAATTGCCGGGCGTGCGGTGTTCCACGGTGAAGACCAGATGAAGGTCGTTGTTGTGCTTAATGATCATTCCCGGACGCATCTGGGTTGCTGGAATTGCCATGAGTTGAACTCTCTCCTTGAAAGCACTTGCTGGTTTGGTGAGTCTTGCCTGCTCTCTTGCGGGATAAAGCGAGACAGGCGGCCAAACCTGCTGTTGGGCAGCGGCCTTTAGACGAACTAAAAATTTTACCTCAAATCCGCACTCCCATGCAGCCCATCCCCGCTATTCCCTGCGATTTCTGGTGCATTTACTCAACCTGGGGACAACAGCAACGCTGACCGGCACATACCCAGTCCTGAACCAACTCGAACAATTGTCTTCGCGTCTAATCCCAAAGAGGTTGGGATTGTGCTCGTAATTTTCTTCATTCTACTTCTGATGTGGGCGCTGGGAATGATCAGTAGCTATACCTTCGGCGGCGGCATCCATTTGCTGCTGGTTTTCGCGTTGATTGTGTTGGTAATCCGCCTGGCTGAGGGACGCAGCGTGGCCTGATTTTCTCACGCCTGGACAATTAATCCCTGCTGTAACGGTTCTTCTTCTTTTCCTTGTAACGCTCCAGCGCCAGCTCAATCAGCCTGTCGATCAGCCTCGAATATTCAAGCCCTGAAGCCGCCCACATCTTGGGATACATGCTGATTGAAGTGAACCCGGGCATGGTATTGATCTCATTCAGGTACAGCTTGCCGCTTTTTGGGTCCATCAGAAAGTCCACCCTCGCCAGCCCGGAACAATCCACTGCCTGGAACGCTCGGACGGCCATTGCTTGCACTTCCTTTATTTGTTTCTTGCTGATTTTGGCGGGGATCACCGGCTGAGAGCCTTCGTCAATGTATTTGGCGTTGTAATCGTAAAATTCCGCTGCCGGCACAATCTCGCCCACGGTGGAGGCCTGTGGCTCATCGTTGCCAAGCACCGCGCACTCAAGTTCCCGCGCCTTGTGTTTCTTGCCGCCTACGCCCTGCTCGATCACAATCTTGCGATCGTATTTTGCCGCCACTTCGATGGCCGGCCCCAATTCTTTGCGATCATGCGCTTTAGAAATTCCTACCGACGATCCCAGGTTCGCAGGCTTCACAAACACCGGATACTTCAGTTTCTTCTCCACTAATTTCGTTGCTTTTTTCGGATCGCTCTCCCACCGGCTGCGCAGGATGGTAACGTGCTTCACGATCTCCAGTCCGGCGAAGGCAAAGAGCTGCTTCATGATGTCTTTGTCCATGCCGGCAGCGGAGCCGAGCACGCCCGCGCCAACGTAAGGAATGTCCGCCAGCTCCAGCAGCCCCTGGATCGTTCCATCTTCGCCGAAAGTGCCGTGCAGCACGGGAAAGATCACATCCACGTCGATGCTTTTCTGCGCGGAAAGCGCCGGGCTCTCAAAGGGAATCAGCCCATGTGCTTGTGGTACCGGTGGGACAATCACTGCTTCGCCCTTGGCCAGTAGCACTGCGCCTGGCGTAGCTGCCGGATCGCCCGCGCGTAGATGGCGGCCGGCTTCCGGCGGATTCTTCTCTCCCCTCAGCAAATGCTCGGCATGGCTGTCAGTAAGCCAGCGACCTTCTTTGGTGATGCCGATCGGCACCACTTCATATTTTTGCTTGTCGATGGCGTTGAGGACCGAAGCTGCAGAGAGCAGAGAGACTTCATGCTCGCCGCTGCGTCCGCCAAAGAGTATTCCCACCCTGAGTTTCTTCATCACAGATACTGTAAAGCACTGAACAGCCACTCGTCATTAAGCTGGCTATAGATTCCGGCCAAATGTTTCTTTAACGCGGTCGGAGCGCTTGAAATAGAGAAACCAGGCGATGGAATAAATCGCGCTGCGAAAAATCAGAGTGATTTCATGAACATTCCGGTTTGGTACCACGAAGATGAAATCGGCGATTCTCATGGCTAGAAGTAGAGCTGTGACTCCGAAATAAATCCACAGCAATACAAAAGAATGCCGGTACAAATTCCAGGTCATTATTCCGACCAGGACCCCGAAGCCAGCCCAGACAATGTAGGCTGCAGTGTCCGGCCCAGGTTCGGCAGACCACGCCATAAACATCACGAAAAGGGGAGCGATGACAATCAAGAGAATGCAAAAGAACATCAGCCAGCCGTCAACTTCTTTTCTCTTGCGCGGAAGCGTGGCTGCAGGCATGAAGTTCGGCGCAGACGAGTTGCTTAATTGTGGCGTCGTCACAGAGGGTGAAGAAGGTGGAATTAAAGTAGCTTCACGTCCGCATTGAGGGCAGATTTCAGAAGCGTCGGGGATTTGCTGTCCACATCGAGCGCAGAACATGGTCGCTAGCCGCTGGCCTAAATCCCTTCCTTTTTATCTTCGCACCCCTTGCTGGCCGAGCGGACAAAGTCCGCCAGCTTTCCCTGTTTTTGTTTTTCCAGCAGAGCGTCCAGAGATTTGGACTTGGCATCCGGATCACTCTTCACGATTGCGCTGTAAGATTTGAGCGCGCTCTCCACCCCGGCCACAAACTGTGCGTCGGTGTCGCCCGCCTTGTCAGGATGCTCAATGATGTAAGCCGCACTGCCAAAAGTAGCCTGATACGAAAGCTGGGGCGTGTATTTATTTTGCTCTGTCACAAAATCCATGCCGAACAGTATTGGCGCGCAGATATTCACGTTGATATCGGGGACGTCCTCAAGCCATTTCTTGGCCCACGTTTTATCGGCGTAGAGCGACTTATCAAGGGGATTCTGCTCCAGCTTGCGCGTTAGGGTGAGGAATCGCTGGCGTTCTTCCTTGGTCGAGGGCGCGCGTTTGGGTTCATTCTGGGCGAAGGACAAAACAGCCAGGAAAAACAGTATGAGCGAAATCAGGCCCGCTTTGCGCATTCTTCCTCCAACCACTAAGAAAATGATGACACATGATTATAAGAGGTCGCGGCACGCGCAGAAGGCCTTGGACAGCCAGACTTACAAAATCTTCTTCCCAAACGCAGAAAGCGCCAGTTCCACGGCCAGATCAGCTGTCCGATTATGCTCGTCAATCACGGGGTTGACCTCAACAATCTCAAAGCTCGCCATCCGTCCGTGATCGGAAATGATCTCCATGGCCAGGTGGGCTTCGCGATAGCTGGCCCCGCCACGCACGGGTGTTCCCACACCGGGAGCGTCTTCCGGATCAATCCAATCCATGTCGAGAGAAACGTGGTAGCCGGCAGTATTGCGTCCGGCGATGCGCAACGCTTCTTCAATCACCGTACGCATGCCGCGCTCGTCGATATCGCGCATGGTATAGACCTCAATGCCGGTCTTCTTGATGTTTTCTTTCTCGCGCATGTCCACGTCACGCACGCCCACGAGCACACAGTTTTCCGGATGCACCTTGGGAGAGAAACCATAAATGTCTGCCAGTTCCGGCGGGCCCAGCCCCATGATGGCCGCCAGAGGCATACCGTGTACGTTTCCGCTCGGTGAAGTTTCCGGCGTGTTTATGTCTGCGTGAGCGTCAATCCAGATTAAGCCAACCCTCTGTTCCTGCGCGCGCCGCTGCTGGCGGAAAAACTCGGCCACGCCGGCCACGGTGCCCGCCGCAACAGAATGATCGCCGCCCAGCACCAACGGAAATTTACCCGCCTCCAGCGTCTTCATCACTGTTTCAGCATGTTTGGTGCAGGTGGCGGTAATCTCTTTCAGATATTTGGCGTGCGGATCGCCCGATTTCCTTTGCTCAGCAATCGCCACCATGATATTGCCGCCATCTTCAACAATATGGCCCAGTTCTTCCAGTCGCGCTTCAAGGCCGGCGACACGCACGGCAGAAGGCCCCATGTCCACGCCGCGGCGAGACGCCCCAAGGTCGAGCGGCACACCAAGAATCCTGATCTTCTTGGGAACAATGTTGTCCGCTACCACCGGCCGATTGGCCGGTTCGGCTTTGATCGCTACTGGCGCCACTGTTGTTGGGTCAGGCATAAATTCCTACGGTCTACTTCTTATGGATAGATGCGGGTCAATGTTCGGGCAAATGGAATAGTTTCACGCACGTGCTCCAGGCCGCACACCCACGCCACGGCGCGTTCAATACCCATGCCAAACCCGGCATGCGGTACGCCGCCAAACTTGCGCAGGTCCAGATACCACTTGAAAGCTGCTTCCGGCAGATCGTGTTCACGTATCCGCTTCAGCAAAAGGTCATAGTCGCCAATGCGTTGCGATCCGCCAATAATTTCGCCGTAACCTTCCGGCGCCAGCACGTCAACGCAGAGCGCCAGCTCCGGACGTTGCGGATCAGGCTCCATATAAAACGCTTTTACTTTTGCAGGGTAGCGATGGACCAGGACTGGCTTGTCAAACTGCGACGAGATGTAGGTTTCATCCGGCGAACCAAAATCGCCGCCCCATTCGAACTTTGCTTCCACCTGCCCCTTGGCATGCCCTTCCAGCAACATCTTGACAGCTTCGTCATAAGTGATGCGGGGAAACGGCGGCTTGATGTTGGCCAGCTTGGTTACATCGCGGCCAATGGTCTCAAGATCGGCCTTGCGATTAGCCACCGCGCTCTGCACCAAATGGCTGATGAACTCTTCCGCCAGTTGCATGATGTCGTCCAGTTCAGCGTAAGCAACTTCGGGTTCCACCATCCAGAACTCGGTCAGGTGGCGGCGTGTCTTGGATTTTTCGGCGCGGAACGTCGGTCCGAAGGAATAGACCTTGCCCAGCGCCATGGCCATGGCTTCGATGTAAAGCTGGCCTGACTGCGTAAG
>DATCAX010000730.1:0-2684 GCA_036512375.1 Candidatus Angelobacter sp.
AAAAACATGGACGCACTCTCCCTACGAAAATTGCTGCAAGACGTGCGCAAAGGCGTGGTTTCGCCCGACGACGCCGTTGCCCGCCTCCGCCACATGCCTTTTGAAGATATGGGCTTCGCCAAGATCGACCATCATCGGCGCGTGCGTTCCGGCATGCCGGAAGTGATTTTCGCTCAGGGAAAAACTCCCATGCAGGTGGCAAAGATTTTCAAAAGCATGGCGGCGCAGGGCGGCAATGTTCTGGCGACCAAGGCCACGGCAGAGCATTTCCGCGCGGTGAAGAAGCTAGTCCGCAAAGCTGAGTACCGGGAAATGGCGAAAGCCATCACTTTGCAGCAGGATTCGGCAACCTACGGCAAAGGGACTGTAGTGATCATCTCCGCGGGCACCAGCGATATTCCTATCGCGGAAGAAGCGCTGGTAACGGCCGAAATCATGGGTAATGAAGTGGCGCATTTGTATGACGTGGGCGTCGCGGGCATCCATCGGCTGTTGGCGGGCAGGGAAGTGTTTGATAAGGCCCGGGTCATCATTGTGTGCGCAGGGATGGAAGGTGCGCTGCCTAGTGTTGTCGGAGGTTTGGCGCGGGTCCCGGTGATCGCCGTGCCAACCAGCATTGGGTATGGCGCTTCTTTCCATGGCCTGGCAGCTCTGCTGGGCATGCTCAACTCCTGCGCGTCAAATGTGAGCGTGGTGAACATTGATAACGGCTTTGGCGCAGGTTACGTGGCGTCGATGATTAACCGCCTCTAATTGCCGATTGACGGCCCACACCACAATGCCATGTAACATCGGGCAGTCCTCCCTGAGCAGCTCCGTTCACAAAATGCCTGGCAAAGCAAGAAATACATTTACATTTCAAAACTATTTCTCATGCAACACACGAAATTTGGTTGGCGTCATATTGTCAGGTGTAAAATCTGCAATTGAATGAGGCCTGCGGACCTTCCGTAAGGGAACTTCTCCCAGCCGAGGCACACATGAATGTTCACGTCAGCTACAAAGCAGGCAAGACGCCGGATGTCGAGCGCGAATTCCAGCATCAATTGCAAAAACTAGAGCGGCGGCTGCAGGTCTTCAAGCCGGACCTGGTGCATTTGCACGCGGTGGTTGAACAAGGAATCAGCCATAGCTCCAGCGCGTCACTGAACCTGCGATTGCCTTCAGGCCAGATGGCGGCGCAGAGCTCCGGCGAAAACGCACTGGCGGCGACGAAGTCCGCTTTTGCCGACCTGATTTCCCAGGTAACCAAGCACAAAGACCTGCTGCGCGGCCATTGGACGCGAAAATCGTTGCGACGTGAAGGCCGCGAGGGACTCACGCAAATGCCAGCGCCGGCCGACCCTACGCGCGCGCATACCATTGGCGAAAAGCACGCGGAGCCGCGCCACTCAATTCCTACCGAGATGCCGATGCCTGCGGCGAAAACCGACAGCGCGGCGGTGGCCGACGTGGAACTGTGGCTGAGCGGCAACCTGCGGAAGTTGGAAGAGTTTATTGACCGGGAGCTGAGTTTCCAGGTTGAGTCGGATCGAATCCGGGAAGACCAGATCACGCGCGACGAAGTGATCGATGAAGTAATCGTGAGCGCTCTCTCGCACGAAGGCGGCAAGATGGAACTATTGTCACCGGAGGGCTGGTTTCACCGCCTGGCTGTGCAGGCCATTCGCCGGTTAATCCATGACAACGCAGATACTGCCAATATTTCCCTGGATGCGCCCGCCGGAATTCAAAATGTGACGGGCAGCGATGAGAACGTGCTCCAGTACCACCAACCCGACGACAGCCTGTCGGAAGAAAGCGTCATTCGCGACGAAAGCGTGCGGACACCGGAGGAGATCATGGCTGGCGATGAAATGGTGGATCAACTGGATGTGGTGCTGCGCGGCGTCCATTCGAGCGATCGCGAGGCGTTTGTGCTCTTCACGCTGGAAGGTTTCACGGTGGATGAAATTTCGCGGCTTGCCGGCCGTCCGGCGGAGCAGGTGCGCCAGTCAATCCACGACGCGCGCACGCATATTCAGCAGAAACTGCCCACGCAAAACCAGCTCAGGAAAAGCCTGCTCCACCATTCCCGGGTTGCGTAACGGCGAAAATATTCATAAGGAGACCTGCGAAATGATTACGCGTGAAGAAATTCGCCAACTGGCCCAGTTCGAGTCGCCGGTGGGATGCGCCATCAGCTTTTACTTTCAGCCGCACACACCGCAGAATAAATCGCACCGTGAAGAAGCAATCCTGGTGAAAGACCTGGTGCGCGACTCCCTGCGCAAAGCGGAGCGCAACGGCAATCACGCCGCCCTGCGCGAGGACCTGGAGAAAGTTCTGAAGATTGCCGAAGGGCTGCATGGAAATCATTCACGAGGTAAAGCAATTTTTGCCTGCCGGGAGCACTCGATCTGGCACGAACTGGATATTCCGCCGCGTCCCGACGAATCACAGATCACGGTGAACTCGCGCTTTCACCTGCGTCCGCTGGTAGAAGCATATTCCGGACTGCCGCACACCTGCATTGCGCTGGTCAACCGCAAAAAGGCGCGCATCTTTGAATTGCAGGAAACCGAAATCACGCAGAAACCCGACCTGGAGTTCGGCCCGTCGCCCGCAGTCCCGCGCAGTGATGGGTTTCAGGGCTATGAAGCCGGTCATCGCGAGCGCCACGTTGAGAACATGGTGATGCAGCA
>DATCAX010000731.1:0-2311 GCA_036512375.1 Candidatus Angelobacter sp.
CCAGCTTGCGATGCGCAGCAGCACGGGCTTCTTCAGCAGACATGCCTCGCGCGATGTTCTCAGCGCTTTCGATTTCCAGGTAGGCGGCAAGTTCGCGGGCGCGTTCGTCGTCCCATTGGCGTCGACGGAAGAATCGGCGGAGGCTCATAGTGCTTACTCGCTTTGTGGCCGCAGGACGCGGTTGACAGCGTTCACCAATTGCGCCCAGCGGCTTGTCTGCACAGCCAGTTGTTTACGGCCCGCGGGGGTCAAGCGGTAATAACGCGCTTTGCGGTTGTTCTCTGAAGTGCCCCAGAAAGAAGCAATCCATTTGCGGTCTTCCAGGCGATGCAGCGCGGGATAAAGCGACCCATGTTCCACCTGAAGCACGTCGTCAGAACGGTGCTCAATGGCATAAGCGATGGTGTGGCCGTGAGCCGGCCCCAGCAGCAGTGTTTGCAGGACCAGCAGGTCCAGAGTTCCCTGGAGAACCTCACCTTGCAACGGTTGTGCGCCACGTTTGGGCATTTACAAGGAATTGTACTCCACTAGATCATCTTCTGGAATATAAAATTTATAGCAGCAATCAATTACGGCTAAGCCAATTTAACTCGTTTTAAGTCGACAGTGGTTTGCCAAGATGATCTGGTGAAAAGTTGTAAGGCAGCAGAATCAAGGCCGAGCGGCGGAGGTACCCCTTTTCATTAAACTTGGTGGCAAGACAAAGAAGAGCGCCAGAGCCGTATTAGCGATAACGCTGGCCCTTACATTGAACCAGGCGATGACAAAGCAGGCCAGGTATAGGAATGGCCCCACAGCATATTGGCTGGAGATGTTTGCGGCCAATCCCCTGACTGGGTGCTCATGAAGCAGACGGCGCGAGACGGCGTATCTCCACAGGAGATTGAACGCGAGAGCAATTACCACGAAAGTTGCGTTATAGATCAGTGCAGCAGTTCGCTGGTCGGGGCCGCCCAGATGTTCGGCCAGGACCGCGGTGGGAAAAGGAACCGCCGTAACGCCCAACAGTAACAGCAGGTTTAAAATCAAAAGGACATCATTCGACCTCTTGATGTGGGTAAACATGCGGTGATGGTTAATCCACATAATACCGATGTAGGCAAAACTCAGGAGAAACGCCAGGTACGATGGCCACTGATGCAGCAAGCCTGCCGCAAGAGAACCCTGGTCGCGATGGGGAACTTTGATTTCAAGAATCAGCAGTGTAATGGCGATGGCGAACACGCCATCAGAAAAAGCCTCAATGCGTGAGGTTTCAGTTTGCATGGTTGATCAGTGCTTCTCTCCCACCAGAGAAGGCACGGTCTGAGAAAGCTCTTTCAACGCTTCTGCGTACGGCGGGTAGACGATGCCTCGCTCGGTAATGATCGAAGTAATGTACTTGCAGGGCGTTACGTCGAATGCCGGATTTTCCACCAGCACGCCATCGGGAGCAACCTGTTTGCCGGCATGGTGCGTGACCTCACGCGGCGATCGCTGCTCAATGGGGATTCCTTCGCCGTCGGGCATGTTCATATCAACGGTGGACCATGGCGCGGCTACGTAAAAGGGTATCGCATGCTCTTTCGCCAGGACGGCTACGCTGTAAGTGCCGATCTTGTTGGCTACGTCGCCATTGGCGGCAATGCGGTCCGCGCCCACGATGACGGCTTTGATCTTGCCCTGGCGCATTATGGCTCCGGCCATGTTGTCGGCGATGAGCGTGGTCTGAATGCCGTCTTTCATCAGCTCCCATGCAGTGAGCCGTGAGCCCTGCAGAAAGGGACGCGTTTCGTCGGCGAAGACGTGCAGCTTTTTGCCGGAATCGATGGCTGCCCGGATAACGCCAAGCGCAGTGCCATAACCACATGTCGCCAGCGCGCCGGCATTGCAGTGCGTGAGCACTCCGCCGGAAGCGGGCATGAGCGTAGCACCGTGGCGTCCCATGGCTTCATTGGCGGCGATATCCTCCACCAGCATTTTTTGCGCTTCTTCCGCCAGCGTGATCTTTACCTGATGCACTCCGTGAGGCGCTGCCGCCTCAAAGGTTTGCTGCATGCGACGGATCGCCCAGAACAGGTTGACCGCAGTTGGGCGAGTCTCGCCCATGGTGCGGCAGATCTGGCCGAATTCGGTACGCAAGGTTGCTATGTCGGGCGCGTTGGAATGCTTTACGCCGAGCGCGATGCCCATGGCCGCGGCTACGCCAATGGCCGGTGCGCCCCGGACAATCATGTCGCGAATGGCAGTTGCCACCTCTTGATAGGTGGAGCAGGTTACGAAAACTTCATCCATGGGTAGCCGCGTCTGATCAATAAAGCGGACCCCCTGG
>DATCAX010000732.1:0-4937 GCA_036512375.1 Candidatus Angelobacter sp.
GAATGAAGTGCCGCGTCTCGCAAAGCTGCGTCGCCCAGGTGGAGTTCTGACGGCAAGTGTTGCGCAAACCAATTGGATTTTGCAGGAGCTCCAAGCCTGGCAACGCTCACGTTAGAGTGGAGTAATTCATAGCCTTCGATCCGTGCAAAGCGGTCCCGATGAAAGAGAATGTGTCCATATAAATCTTGTTGGGGATCCAACGCAAGCGCGTGGTGAGCCGCAGGAAAGACTATATGACAATCCGGCTTAGGTTGTTTTTTCTCAAAAATACATTCACCGGTAAAATGATCAACCTTAAAGCCGGTGCTTGAGCATCGAATTACCGCAGAAATGAGCCCAGGCTGCCGTCGTATGGCGACAGTGCGAATCGTTACAGACTTATTGCGTGGGATAACAATCGGATGTGCAAAGCTCAAATTCCTGAAACTGGGCGAATTTTCCGATTGTTCCAGCGCTTTCGCCACCTGCGCCATGGCTTCCATACCCATAACCGCAGGCAGCAGCTGTTCGCCCTGGAAGACGTGCTCTTTTAAATACGGGTCTGTGTCTTCGTTCAGTTCTGCGTCCGCGATCAGTTCAATCCCCGGATGATACAGTCTGGTGTGCTCCAAAAAGCGCGTCAGGGGCAGTTCAGGTCGATCAAACTTAAGCGTGGGCAGGCTGCCGAATCGTCCAGTGATAATCGCGGAAGAAGGCGCTTGTTTCCAGGCGAGCATCGCCTGCAAGTGTTCGATTGCATCGTCGATGGGAAGAGGCGTTATGCCTTGGCGGACCAGCGAGTCCAGAACTCCCAGCCGCTGTCCCATTCCAATCCCCGCCCAGACCGACCAATCAAGATTCAAGCAGCGGCAATGAACGTGAGTTCTCTGCCATCGCTCCACCATCATCTCTTGCCATTCATTTGCCAGGCCGTAGTGCGCTTCTCCATGAAGTCCGGTCCGGGCGATGATGGAACCAAATGTCACAAGCAGGCGAAGACTTGAAGGAGCAATGCTTTCCAGAAGATTACGCAGCCCAATAGTCTTGGGAGCAAGCATCTGCTGCAGTTCTGCCGTGGTGATTTCTTCCAGACGCTTGGGATTATTGATCCCTGCCCCGTGGAGCACCGCGGTGATCGGACCAAGCTCTGCTTGAATTCTCTGGACAACATTTTCTACTGCGCTCCCGTCGGCGACATCAGCCGCGAAATAAGAGAAGGAAACACCGGATTCAGCGATGCGCAGGAGGTTCTGCTTTAGATCATCGTCGCTGGCCGGATCTGACCTGCCAAGCAAGGCCAGACGGCATCCTGAGAACCGGGCGATACGGAGCGCACTTTCCGCGGCTATGCCTTTTCCACCGCCGGTCACTAGTAACACGTCGTCGGAACTTAGTGCACTGGCGTTCGCGTCAGTCTCCGGCCATAACAATTTAAGGCACGGCTCACGGCGAATCCCGGCACTATCATAGTGAACTTCAATAAAGCCTTGATTTGCATTGGCCTCTGTCGCCACCCATTTTGCTGCATCCGGGTGTTCCTCTGGAACATTTACCACGGCAATTTTCATGTCGAGATTTTCCAGATACAAAGTACGGGCAAGTGCCCCTGCTCTGCCTGCGCGTTGCACGAATACCATCTGTGGAAGCTTCCCTTTAAGGGCTGACTGGGCCGATTGCAGCAGGAAGCGGGCGCTTCGCTCACTCAATTCATGAGGAACACAACAAACCACCCCATCGCCTGGAACAGAATAAAACTCCTCTCGCAGGCGATGTCTTAGAATAGATTCTCCTACACCTCTTATTTCCCAATTCCCTGGCGAGTGGACACGAGCGTGATTTAAAGTTTGGTCCACCAGTTCGATTCCCAAAGTTCTGATCCATGAGTCGATCCCAGCTGGATATCTTTCTGCAATGATGTGTCGCGCTTGTGAGCGCAGCCCTTCTAATGCCTCGGCCGTTTCCGCAATGGTGGCATTCGTGAATTCAGCCGGCGCTATTGGCGCAGGCAGCGATAACTGGCTGGCCGCTTCCAACACGAGTTGGCTGATCGTGATTGAGCTCAAATGCAGATCAGTCAGAAAACGGTGCTCAGATTTGATTGCGCCAGCAGGCAGCCTCGTTCTTTGTGCAACCAGCCCGAGCAGCGCCTCAAGCGCAGAACTTGCCACTACCACATCCGGGCGCGAGATAGCACGAATCGGAACCGCAGCGGACCGCATGGCAGGAATCGATTCCGGCACTGTCTCACAAGGGTTCGCCAGGAAGGAGTGTTTCTTCTTTATATCGATAGGACGGCCAAAGCGGTTTTCATAAAGCCGCGATGTACGAACGTCTCCGCCCAAGGCAAAGGCGGCGCCCACGGCACAAAGCAAACCGCGTAAAGACTCGCTGCCAGCGTCCAGGGCAATCACTGGCCTGTCTGTACATTCCGCCGCAATGCCTGACAAGACTGTGCCCGGCCCAATTTCTACAAAGAAGTCAACTTCCTCGGCGGCGATTTTGAGCGCATCCGCGAATAGCACGGGCTTTGTGATTTGCTCGGCCAGAAGAGTCTTTAAATCTGCAACTGGAGCAAGAGGTTGCGCGGTGACAGTTGAAACCACCGTCCTGCTCAGATCTGCAAACTCATGTGAGGTCAAGTGTTCTGCAAATGCAATTGCTACTCCTGCTACCAGCGGGGAATGGAACGCATGCGAAACCGGAAGCATGGTGGACCTGATGTCATCCAACCGCAGCCGCTCGGTAAAACGTTTCACTGCCGCAGCTTCACCGGAGACGACCGTCTGCAAAGGTGCGTTACGGGCCGCCACAACAAGGTTGTCACCGTTCAGTCTCTTCAACACATCGCGATGGCTGGCACGAATGGAAGCCATTGCTCCGGATGGATCTCCTGCTTCCGACATCGACTTCCCTCGCGCATGAACGATGCGCATCAGTTCCTCTTCTGAACAGGCGCCAGCCCAGTGCAATGCCGTAATCTCGCCCAGACTGTGTCCCACAGCGACTGCCCCTTGTATGCCGAACGAATCGAGAACACGAAGGCCGGCGAGGGACGCCGCAACAATGCAGGGCTGAGCAGTTTGCGTATCAATGCTGTGCAGTTCGGGCAAACGTGCTCGCTTGTACAAGCCGCGCAGTGCTGGAAAGCGCCTTGACCACATTCCTCCGCTGATGTACACCGGAGACGCCTGCCCTGGAAACAGGAATCCGATTCGTGGGGGCAGGGTGGATTTGCTGAAGAACGTTCCTGTATGCAGGTCCATTTGCCGGTCGATCCCTGCGTCGCACCAGGCAATCAACTTCTCTATTGCAGCGATAAGTTCCTGGGGTGACGAACTGACACAGGCAGCTCGGAATAGATTACTGGACGCACTGAAATCAGCTTTCTTTGCCAGAGCGATCGACAAGTCGGTAAGTTCGGAGTAGGAAATCTCGTCGGCGAAGCGGAGGACTTCTGCAAGCTGCTCAGAAAGTTCGCTAGCGCTGGAGGCAGCAAAAATAAAAAGTTCGCTATCCTGGACCGAAGACAATTGCGCTTCCTCCGCAGGAATGAAGTTTCTTCGTGCCCCAGTGTCAGCGGCTTCCAGCGTGACGTGCACATTGATTCCGCCAAACCCAAAGCCGTTGACGCCTGCACGCGCCGGTGCACCATTTGGCCAGAGTTCAGCCTCGCGAAGGGCCCTCAACCTGGCGTCGGCTGAAGTGAACTCAGGATGAGGATGATCGCAACCGGTAACGGGCGGCAGAATTCTGGCATGGATTGCCATTGTTGCCTTGATCAGCCCTGCAACTCCTGCCGCTGCTTTGGTATGTCCGATGTTTGCTTTGATGGAGCCAATGGCAGCAGGTCGACTTCGAGCACCATTTTCGCGCACGGTCCGAGACAAGGCTTGCAATTCAGTTAGGTCGCCAATAGATGTTCCTGTTCCGTGGCCTTCAAAGTAAGCGACAGAGTCAATGCCGTATCCAGATTTCTCATAGGCGCGGCGCAATGCCAGCATCTGCCCTGCGACCTCAGGACGCGTGATACCGCCGTGACCGTCGGACGAGATACCCCAGCCCCGGACCACAGCATAGGGAGAGTGATGATGCGCAAGGGCGTCTTCATGGCGCATTAGGACCACCATTCCGCATCCTTCTCCGGGCCAGAAGCCTGACGACTGAGCATCAAAAACGCGCATCTTGTCGCGGGCAAGTGCGCCCAGTACAGAGAAGCCCGCAAGTTCAAAGGGGTCGAGACTAAGGTCTACGCCGCCGGCAATAGCAATGTCAACGTCCCCGCTTTGCAAAGCAGAGCACGCGGTGGTAATGGCAAGAAGACTCGATGCACACGCCCCATCGACTGTGTATCCGCCGCCTTTAAAATCAAAATTGTTACAAATGCGGCCGGCAATTGTGTTGGAAAGACCGCCAGCGAGCGATTCCTCGTTAGTGGCTGGAAAAGGAGCCTTGTAAATGACTTCGATTCTGGCGACCAACTCTTCCATGTCTTCTACCCGGCATTTCTTGTTCTCCTGAAAAGCGGAGGCCAACACCCGGCGGACATACGGCCAACGCAAGCGCATAAGATTAGCGCGGGAAAATTCTCCTGTGAGCGAATTTCCCACATAGACACCGGTGCGCTCCCTCTGATCGGCTGTGGCGTGGAGTAGCTTTGCATCCACAAGGGCCTGCGAGGCAACGTCGAGTGCGAGCCAGTGCGTTAGATCGGTTGCAGCAAAGGCATTTTGGGAAACATGGAACTGGGAGCGGTCAAACTCGTAATCCTCCAGCGTCGCTGCCATTGTCGCCGTTATGTGGTCATCAGTTTTGCCTTCAGGCGAATAGTCAGCAAGGTTCAACCGCACACGCGGAATTCGACGGAAAGACTGCCGCTGCGCCAACACGTTCTCCCATAGTTGCGCGGGGGAACGAACGTCCGCATAGCGGCAGGCCATTCCGATAATGGCAATTTGAGT
>DATCAX010000733.1:0-9835 GCA_036512375.1 Candidatus Angelobacter sp.
CCCTCATTGCCGAGAATTGCGTGGTAGCGATTGTCACCCTGAAGCACGAGTGATTTGCCGTCTTTCTGCGCGAGCAGTCCGTGACCGGCGCGGAAGTACCAGCAACGTGGGCGCTGGCACAGGTTTCCGCCGATGGTGGCGACGTTGCGGATCTGCGGACTAGCCGCCTCACCGGCTGCTGCGGCCAACGAGGGATAATTCTGTTGCACCTGCGATGCTGCGCTGATTCTATCCAGGGTCACGAGCGCGCCCAGGTGCAGCGTGCCATGGTCAATGCTGATGGCATGCAGTCCTGCCACTGTCTTGATATTCACCAGCCGCTTCGGCGTGGTGATTTCATCTTTCATCAGGGAAAGCAGGTCACTGCCACCGGCCAGAATTTCCACCTCGCCCCAGCTCTTACCGAGCAGGGCGGGCACTTGGTCTGTCGTGGTCGGACTGGCGTAATCAAACGGTCGCATTGCTGTCTCCTTTCGGATTGAGAGCATTCACCACGCGGTCAGGAGTGATGGGCAAGAACGGAACCCGCACGCCGATCGCATTGGCTACGGCATTTCCGATCGCAGCCATCGGGCCCACTGTTGGTGGTTCACCCAGACCGATAGGTCCGCGCTCGTCATATCCCTTGCCGGTCATCATATGCACCACCAGTTCGCCGACGTCGCCGATTCCCGCCAGACGGTAGAAATCCATGTTTGGATTGAGCATGTGGCCAAGGTTGTTATCCATGATTTTTTCTTCGTAGAGCGTGGTTGCGATTCCCATGATCATGGCGCCGTAAACCTGGCTTTCAGCAGTCTTCATACTGATGATGAGCCCGCAATCCTGCGCACAAACCATCTTGTTCATTTTTACAATGCCGGTTTCCGTGTCCACGGAAACATCGGCCATGACCGCGCCACCCACCCCGCTGGAGATCAGATCGCCCGGTCCGGGATTTTTGCCCATCGCCTGAATAGGCTGCGTGCCCAGACGGGCGCAGGCATCTTTCCAACTCATGCTGCGCGAGGGCGCTGACTTCACGCGAATGCTTCCGCCAGCGGCCTCCAGATCGTCCGGTTGAGCCTTGAGTGCTGGAGCGACCTTGGCGAAGAGTTGCTCGCGGGCGTCAATCGCAGCGCGCCGTGTTGAAGAGCTGACGCCGCCGATCGTCGTGCTGCCGCCTGATCCGCCAGACGCAGGATATTGATTGTCGCCGATCTTCAATTCCATCTTGTCGAGGGACAGCCCCAGCGTGTCACCGGCCACAATCAGGATGGCTGTGCGCGTTCCCACGCCCAGATCCTGCGTGCCCATCTTGATTTCGACCGAGCCGGTGGGATAAATGGTAAGAGCACAGTTGCTTTCATGACCGCGTCCGCCCCAGGTGTGGATGGCCAGGCCCAGGCCGCGTTTGGTGGTGTCTGAGCCTTGTCCGCGCGGATGCCAATTCTGCTTCCAGCCCATCAGGTCAGCGGCAATCATCAGCTCGTCACGGTATGTGTCGGCGCGATGGTAGGTGTCTTCTGAAGGAGCCGTGAGCGCAATGTTCTTTAACATCAGTTGGAGGGGATCCATGCCAATCTTGGCGGCAATATCCTCAATGGCCGACATGGTGATGAGGCATCCCTGCGGATGGTTAGGCGCGCGCCACGCTCGCGCCGGCCCGATATTCGTTGCGATGGCCGTGTGCTGCTTGCGCTGGTTAGGAATATTTACGACATAGGGCATGGGAGGAGCGCCACCCCCGCCCGGACCGCCGGTGCCCCAGGAATCGGATTGCCATGCCGTGAGCGTGCCATCTTTCTTGGCTCCCACTTTCACTTTCGCAAAAGCCGACGGACGGCATCCGGCGACCTCCAGTTCGGCGTCGCGTTCCAGCATCACACGTACCGGTTTGCCGCCCGCTTTCTTTGAAACCTGCGCTGTGTAAGCGCCCCAGCGGTCAATGCCAAACTTGCTGCCAAAGCCCCCGCCCACGTGATCCTGATGCACATGGACGTTGGCTTCAGGGATTTTCAGAGCCTGCGCATATTGGCCGGCAAGTCCGGAAACATTTTGCGTGGAGATGTGGGAAAAAAGATGGTCGCTGTCAGTCCACTCGGCAATGGAGCCGTGGCTTTCCAGGCAACAATGCGTGATCACGGGACAGCCGTAAACGCCTTCAGAAACAACTTCCGCCTCTTTGAAGGCGGCGTCGGGATCGCCTTTGACTTGCTCCGTCTCTTTCTTGTAAGGCGAATCGTTGGGCTGCGGCTCTTTGACCGGAGCGGCTTGCAGCGCTTTGATGACTTCGTCGCTGACCTCATTGTCTTTGAGCCGCTTCATTAGTTCGGGCGATAATTTAAATGCCAGCCCGCGTTTTTGTACGGCAGCAATTACCTGATCGTCGGGGACGTCAGAGTTAAACATCTGGCCAAGGTCGCGCTGGGTGAGTGGACCCGTGGTCTCAGCCACATTCTGCGGCTGGGTAAAATCGTCTACAAAGTGGGATAAGGTTTCATATTCAACTTTGATGAGTCGTGCGGCGTCGGCTGCGGTGGGTTCGTCGATGGCAGCTACCACTACAACGTCGTCGCCGGCCCAATGAATCTCGCTGCCTTTGTCCTGGATGATAAAGACGCCTTTCACGCCCGGCATTTTCTCCGCGGCGGACGTATCAATGCTCACTACTTTGGCATGAGCGTGCGGAGAGCGCACCACTTTGCCGTAAAGCATTCCCGGGCGATGAAGGTCATACGTATATTTGGCGCGTCCGGAAACCTTCTCTGGTCCATCCACGCGGGAGATGCGCTTGCCAATCAGCGTTCGCTGTTCTTCTGCGGGCCATCCATACTTGGTATTGTCGTCAGCCATGGATCAGGCTCCTTTCGTCTTTGTGCCTGCCGCCTGCAACACGGCAGCGCGCATTCCGGCGTATGTTCCGCAACGGCAGAAGTTTCCGCCCAGTCCGTGCCTGATCTGCTCCGGCGTGGGGCTTGGATGCTGATCGAGGAGAGCTTTGGTGGCCACAACAAAGCCCGGCGTGCAGAAGCCGCACTGCTGCGCGTCATTATCGATGAATGCCTGCTGGATGGGATGGAGATGGCCCGGTTCGCCCAGCGCCTCGACGGTCGTGATTTGCGCGCTTTGCGCATCGATGGCGAGCACTGAACAGGAGTACACGGCTTTGCCGTCCAGCAACACCGTGCAGGCGCCGCAGGTGCCGCGATCGCACACGCGCTTGGCGCCAGTGAGTTCAAACTGGTCACGCAAGGCGTCCAGCAGTGTGACACGCGGTTCAAGCTGTGCGCTGAGCTTCTTGCCATTCACATTGAGCGATACCGGAACTTTGCCCGGTCCATGTACCGGTGGTCCGTCGTCGAGTGCGAAAGCGCTGACCTGCGTGACGAGCGGAATGGCGGCAGACACACCTGAAATTTTCAGGAAGTCGCGTCTGGATACTCCAGAGCTGGAAGATGAGGTCTTGGGTTTAGCGGGCTTGTCGCTTTTCTCAGGATTTACAGGCTTTTCAGGCAGATCGTCCACAGGATGCCTCCGTGACTTTGAAGATCAGAATGACAGCAAGTTGCGAAAACGAAATTGTAACTCTCAGAGGTTATGTATGTCTTGCCCGCAGCGGCAGTATCTTGCAGGCCTTGTTCCATTTTCTAGAAAAACGGCTGGTGAGTGGGACGAACTGCGTTCCTTGCGGGGACGCGTAACTACGGGCCATGTATAGGTGAATCGCCCGCGTGAAGCTGCACGCCAGATGACTCTGCGGTTTTCCATACCTTTGTACGAGGGCCTTTACAATCTTTTTACAGCCTGCCGCTTAAGTGGCTCCTATACTTAGTTATCCACGCTTCTGTAGCTTTATGGAATCTTTCCGTTCAGTGATTCTCCGCTCGATGGCGGCAGAAAAATGGGAAGAAAAATCCTTCGCGAGGGAATTAATAATGATGAGAACGTGCTGCCTGATCGCGACCATGGTTCTGGTGTTTTTGCAGGCGTCCGCACAGGTACGCGAACGCGGCGGGATGAATGGGCCTCCGGGTGAGAACGTCATTGGCAAGGTCACCGCGACGACGAAAGACTCACTGACCATTGCGCCGATGATGGGTGGTGATCCCGTGACAGTTAAAGTGAGCGATACGACCCGCGTAACCAAAGAGCGCCAGCCATTCAAGTTCGAAGACATCAAGATCGATGAAGTAGTCTTTGCCCGAGGCGAGTTGAAGAGCAACACCATGCAGGCGGCGATGGTGGGTGTGGTAAATCCTGAGATGGTCCAGCGCATTCAACAGGGCGGCGGGCCCGGCGGCGGGCAAAACGCCGGCGGTTTCAGCCGTGAAGATATGGGCAAGAAGTTTATTGCCGGTGAAGTAAAGGCCATCAATGAGACCAAGCTGACTATTGCGCGGCCAGATGGACAGACGCAGGAGATCGAGGTGGACGAAAACACGTCATTCAAGAAAGGCGGAGAAAGCATTACTCTGCCGGATATCAAGGTTGGAGATTTTGTCCGCGGGCGCGGCGATCTAAAAGACAACGTGTTCACTCCGAAAGAACTGATTGTTGGACGCGGACAGATGCGCGGGATGACGGGTGGCCCTGGCGGCCAGCAGCAAGAGCAGAAAAAACCGGAAAGCGCGCCTTCCGGCACGCCGCCCGCAGCTCCGCCTAAATAGCATTCAAGAGAAACCATGAGCAGCTACTCGTCGGAGATGTTGATCATTGCGGTTCTATGTCTGGGACCCAGCGTCGGCGGGCAGGATGCGCCGATTGCCTCACCGGTCGCGGCTCCTGCTGTCGTGCAACCTTCGCCGCAGGTGAAGCAGGATGCGCCACCCGCGCCTTCGACCTCACCCACTATTTCATCGTCGCCTGGTACCAGTGCGCCTTATGGCGAAATCAGCGGCCAGGTGAAGTCAGGCACCATCGCGCTTCCGGGCGTGATTGTTAGCGCCGCCAACACGCTGACAGGGAAAAAGTATTCCACGTCCACGGATGTGGACGGCGACTTCAAGATTTCTGTGACTGGCAAGGGACGTTATGTCGTTCGAGCTGAATTCTCCGCGTTCGCGCCGGTGACGGAAGAGGTCTTAATCAACGATCAGAATCGCGATGGCAAAGCTGACCTGGCCATGGTTCTGCTCTCAAGGGCACAAAAAGAAGCGCAGCAGGAACAGCGCCAGCAGGTGGCGCAGCAACTTGGAGGCCGCGCAGGAATGCAGCAGCTGGCGCTCTCCGGAGGTGGAGGAGACGCTGGCGGTGCGGCGGGCGGCGGAGGCAGTGACGCTTCTTCGCTGGCTGGCTCGGGCCTTCCCAATGCGGGGCTGGCGACCGATGGCGGCAACGAATCTGTGGCTATTACCGGCGCGCAGGGCCGTGCGGAACAGAACCTTTTCGATTCGGGAGAAATGCAGGACCGCATGAACGATCTGCGCGAGCAGTCGGGCCGGCAGGGTGGAGGAAGCGGCGCAATCTCTTTAGGCGGAGGGAATAGTAGTTTCCAGATGGGCGGCAGCGGTGGTTTTGGTGGCGGCGGATTCGGCGGAGGTGGGGCCGGGCCGATGATCGTGATGATGGGTGGAGGCGGTGGCGGTCGCGGAATGCGCGGCTTTAATGCGAATAAACCTCACGGGTCCATCTTCTTTAATTACGGTGGTTCCGGGTTTGATGCCAAATCGTATTCGCTCAATGGCCAGCCGGAAAACAAAGCCAGTTACAACCAGAGCCGCTTTGGCGTTACCGTGGGCGGCCCGCTGAACATTCCACATATTTATAAAGGTGGAACGAAGACGTTTCTTTTTGGCAGCTATACCGGATCGCGCAGCACCAATCCCTACGATGTTTTTTCGACCGTCCCAACGCTGGCGGAACGTAATGGCGATTTTTCCGGGTTGCCGGTGCAGTTGCTGGATCCGGTAACGCATGCGCCGCTTACCAATAATCAGATCACGAACATTAGTCCCGCGTCGGCGCAGCTGCTGTCGTTCTTTCCGTTGCCTAATCTTCCCGGACGCAGCAGGAATTTTCATTTTGTCTCTGCCAGCCCCAGCAACAGCGACACCGGATTCATTCGCTTCAACCACAACTTCGGCCCACAGCAACCGGGCATGACTGGAGCAGGTGGCGGACGAGGTGGAGGCGGAGGCCGTCGGCAGCAACAACAGCAAAACCAGAAGAAAGACCGCTCGCACTGGGCACAGAGCATTAACGGGATGTTCATCTTTAACGACATTCGCAACTCGGTGCTGAATCCGTTCCCGGGGCTGGGCGGCAAGCAATCGATCCAGAATTACAACTTCAATCTGGGCCACACTGCGGTGAAAGGGCTATTCCTGAACTCGCTGCGCTTTACTTACAATCGCAGCGGCGTGAATGTTGCGAATAATTTTACGAATAGCAACAACATTGAGGGACAGCTTGGGATCAGCGGCGTTTCGCAGCGGCCGGCAGATTTCGGCCTGCCCAACGTGAATCTCTCGCCGCAGTTCAGCAATCTGCAAGACACCACGCCGGTGCTTCGCACCACACAGAATATTTCCGTCAGCGAGTCCATGAGCCTCACGCGTGGGAAGCATGGCTGGACATGGGGTGGCGATTTCCGCCATCAAATGGTGGATGCCAGCAACGCCAACAATGCGCGCGGAACCTTCTTCTTTACCGGCGCCGCCAGCGGTGTGCCGTTTGCCGATTTTCTGCTGGGCTTTGCCCAGGAGACATCGCTGCAATCGGGCGCGGGCCAGTACAACTTTCGCTCCAATACGTTTGATCTTTTCGTTCAGGATAATTGGCGCGCGGGCAAGAATCTCACATTCAATCTGGGCCTGCGCTATGAATACGTGACGCCGTTTACCGAGTTGAACAATCAACTGGTCAATCTGGATGTAGCGTCGGATTTCAGTGCGGTCGCGCCGGTACTGCCTGGCCAGATTGGCCCGATTACCGGCAGAAGGTTCCCCACTGGGTTGGTGAATCCCGATAAGAACAATTTTGCGCCTCGCCTTGGTGTGGCGTGGAAGCCGTGGCAGAAGACCGTGGTCCGCGCCGGATATGGCATTAATTACAACATCGGACAATACGGGCTGATGGCGACCCAGTTAGGATTCCAGCCGCCATTTGCAGTGGCGCAGACCAATCCCGCGCCAACGCCCACTTCGCTTACGCTGCAAAACGGTTTCCCAGCGGCGATCAATGACAGCGCCAATCACATCACGAACACATACGCCGTCGACCCAAACTACAAACTGGCCTATGTACAGTCCTGGAACCTGAATATCCAGCAGGAAATCAAAACCAGTCTGGTGATTAACATCGGTTATACCGGAGCAAAGGGAACGCATCTTGATATCGTCCGCGCGCCGGACCAACTGGCCACGGGCGGCCCGCGCTTTGTGGCCTGCACCCCCACTACACTGGCGGCAAGCAATTGCGTGCAGCCATTCCTGTTTGAATCGTCTGAGGGTTCGTCCATCCTGCACCAGGGAACAATACGTGTGCGCAAGAGACTGCGGCACGGGCTCTCAGTGGGCGGAACATACGTATATTCAAAATCAATTGATAACGCTTCTTCAATCGGTGGCGGAGCGACCGTGGTGTCGCAGAATGACCTGGATATCGCCGCGGAGCGTGGGCTGTCCAGCTTTGACCAGCGGCAACGCTTCGTCGCCGATTACCTGTACGAACTGCCCTTCGGCAAAGACAAAAAATGGCTGACCGGCGCTGGAGCACCACAAAGAATTCTGGGTGGTTTTTCTGTAAGCGGCAATGTGACGCTGGCTTCGGGCTTTCCCTTCTCGCCGCAATTCTTTGGTCGATCCACTGACCTCACTCGTGGCGTTACAGGCTCCGCCCGGCCCGATCTGACGGGCCAGTCTATTCAACTCGACAATCCCACGATCCAGCAGTGGTTCAATACTGCCGCGTTTGCGGCGCCTGCGGGAGTTTTTGGTACGGCGGGACGCAACGTCATAATTGGCCCGGGAACCGTTCAATTTGATATGGCCCTCTCCAAGAGCATTCAGGTGAAAGAAATGCAGAGCATGGAATTGCGGCTGTCAGCCACCAACGTTTTTAACACCGTGCATTTCACGTCAATTGACTCAACGTTTGGCTCGCCGACGTTCGGCCAGGTTGTGGGCGCAGGAGCGATGCGCAAAGCGCAACTCACGGCCAGGTACAGGTTCTAAGATGGCCATTCCAAAAACATCTTTCTCACGGGCGCAGCAGCTGGTTTCAACCGGCCTGATTGCGGCGCTTATGTTTACCAGCGCCGCGGCGCAAAACCCTGCGTCTACACCGCAGACTGCCAAGGACGACAAAGGGCTATATCGCCTTCGGGTGGAAAGCGAACTGGTGTTGGTGAACGTGGTAGTTCGCGATAAGCAGGGCAAGCCAGTCACTGGATTAAAGCAGGAAGATTTCACGTTGCTGGAAGATGGCAAGTCGCAAAGGGTTTCGAGCTTTGACTTTGAGAATCTTGATACCGCGCCGTTGACCGCCGGCAATGGGCCATCGCAACAAACGACGAATGGCCCGGCGGCAGCGCCGGCTAAGCCGATCCTGACCGCCAAAGACGCGGACGAGGCTTTGAGCAACAAGCGCGTCATGGTCCTTTTTTTTGACCTGAGTTCAATGGGGCCGGACGAGACGGAACGCTCGGTGCAAGCCGCCAGGAAATATGTCCAGACAAAGATGACTTCGGCCGACCTGATTGCCATTGTCACACTGGCCTCATCGCTGCGTCTGGACCAGGATTTTACCGGCGACCAGGCACGGTTGCT
The DNA here is from genome assembly GCA_036512375.1 of Candidatus Angelobacter sp. Taxonomy (GTDB): domain Bacteria; phylum Acidobacteriota; class Terriglobia; order Terriglobales; family Acidobacteriaceae; genus Angelobacter. Next base: position 8,751 of record DATCAX010000733.1, read on the forward strand.
GCGCGTGCTGAACCGTTTTTCGCACTCCGAAGGCCAGGGCATGGACAATGGAAGTACTGGCGACGCGGACGGAATCGAAGAAACCGGCGATGCCTACACGCCCGACGAAACCGAGTACAACCAGTTCAATACCGATCGCAAGTTGCAGGCGTTGCAGTCGCTCTGCCAGGTGCTGGGCAAGTTCAACCAGAAGAAATCCATCATCTATTTCAGCAGCGGGATGACCCAGACAGGTATTGAGAATCAGTCGGCGTTGCGCGCTGCAGTGAATACAGCGGTGAAAGCGAACGTAGCGATTTATACGATGGATTCGCGCGGACTCGAAGCTGAACCACCCGGAGGATCTGCGGCAACTGCCAGCCTGCGCGGTACTGCCATGTATAGCGGCACGGCTGTGCAGAGCCGCCTTGATGCCAATTTCGCCAGCCAGGAAACGCTCACCACACTTTCGGGCGACACTGGCGGCAAAGCCTTCCTGGATACCAACGATCTCGGCCAGGTCTTTGATCGGGTGCAGCGCGACACGTCTGTCTATTATGTTCTCGGCTACAAGAGCAGCAACGCGATGCGTGATGGCAAATACCGGCACATTCAAGTCAAGATCAACCGCCCCGGAGTGAACCTGGAGTTCCGCAAGGGCTATTACGCGCCCAAGGATTTCCAGCACTTCAAGGCAGAAGACAAAGAACAGCAAATGGACGACGAACTTGCTTCTGAGCTGCCCAACACCGACGTCGCTTTGTACATGGCTGCTTCCTATTTCCGCATGGATGACCGCCGCTTTTATGTGCCCGTAGCGCTGGTGGTGCCGGGCTCGCAAATCCCATTCACCAAGGGCGGAGACAAAGACAAGGCGTCGCTCGACATCATCGGCGAGGTGCTGGATGAGCTGAAACGGCCTGTGGGCAGCGTGCGAGAAACGGTAAAACTCTCGCTCGATGCTTCCCAGGAAGTCCGCCGCAAGAACGTGCAGTATTCCACCGGTTTCATGCTGGCCACGGGCAAATATCATTTCAAGTTCGTTGTTCGCGAAAACCAGAGCGGGCGATTGGGATCGTTTGAGACAGACTTCACCGTCCCCGACA
>DATCAX010000734.1:0-10743 GCA_036512375.1 Candidatus Angelobacter sp.
CAGTCTGACCTTTACCGCAGAAAGCTCCACTTCACCCTTAAGTTCCAGCAGCTAACGGGACCGGTGATGGCCAAGGGCATGGAGGATACGGCGTGCTACGTCTATAACCGGTTCATTGCGGTGAATGAAGTGGGGGGCTCACCTCGTCAATTCGGCATAACCACAGACGAATTTCATTCCGGAAACCTGAAGCGCGCTGAAAGCTGGCCTTATTCCATGCTGGCCACTTCCACGCATGACACCAAGCGGAGTGAAGACGTGCGTGCCCGCCTGGACGTGCTCTCTGAAATGCCCAAGACCTGGGCAGCGCACGCGCTGCGGTGGCGCAGGACCAACCGACTGCGTAAGCGCATGCTTCCGGACGGCCGCCTGGTTCCTGATTCCAATGAAGAATATCTGCTTTACCAGACGCTGATTGGCACGTGGCCCTTCGACATGAGCACGGACGCTCTGCGCGAGGAATACGTCGAGAGAATTCAGCAATACATGTCGAAGGCTGTTCATGAGGCCAAGGTCAATCTAAGCTGGATCAGTGATGACCCGGCTTACGTGGAAGCGTTGCGGCAATTCATTGAGAAGATCCTGATGGCGGGAACGTCCGCGCGTCCAAACGCTTTTCTTGAGCAAATGCGGACGTTTATGCCGGCCGTGAATTTTTTTGGGGCAATCAATTCGCTGGCGCAACGCGTGCTGATGCTCACTTCGCCCGGCAATCCTGACATTTACCAGGGCACGGAGCTGTGGGACTTCAGCCTCGTCGATCCCGATAACCGGCGTCCGGTCGATTACGCTTTGCGCGAGCGTCTCCTCGCGGAGTTAGACCGCAAAGCTGAAGCGGGCGATCTTCCGGCCCTGTGCACTGAACTACTGAACAATTATCAGGACGGGCGCATCAAGATGTGGACCACCATGCAGGCGCTGCGTCTGCGGCGCGACCGGCGTGATTTGTTTCATCCGGGGCTTTACCGGCCTCTGCCCGCCACCGGCGCGAAACAGCAGCATCTGGTGGCATTCGCGCGTGAGCACAACAATCATGTGGCCATCGTGGCAGTGCCCCGTCTTAGTTATACCCTGGCCGGCGGCGCCATTCGCGCTCCGCTAGCCGGCTTGTGGGAGAATACCGAACTACCGGCCCCACCGCGTTGCGCGGAGTTCGTGGAAAATGTCTTTACCGGAGAGAAGATCAAGGTGACCTCACAGCGAACGCTGCTATGCAGCGAAGTCTTCGCGCACTTCCCGGTAGCCCTGCTGGTCAGTTCGTAGGGGCGTACGGTCGCTGACGGTAGAAAGCGTGGCAAGCTTTTTCGCCAGCGCGTTCGTGAGCGCGTTCTTTTCGAAGCGCCATCCCCAATTGCCATCGCGCAGGGATGGAGTATTCATGCGGGCTTCGCTGCCCAGGCCCAGAAAGTCCTGTAAAGGCACAATCGCCAGCCGGGCCACGGATCCAAACGCAGCACGGATGAAGCCCCAATGCATTCCGTCAGCGGGCTCCCCTATGTAAGTCGCGGCGAAGCGCTTCTCTTCCTCATTAGCAGAGGTCTTCCACCAGCCCGCCGTCGTATCGTTGTCGTGAGTGCCGGTATAGACGACGCAGTTCGGCGCGAAATTCTGCGGGAGGTAGATGTGCGCTCCGGGATCGCCAAAGCCGAATTGCAGGACCTTCATGCCGGGCACGCCCAGCCGCTCACGCAGCGCATGGACGTCCTCGGTGATCAAGCCCAGGTCTTCGGCGATAAAAGGAAGATCGCCCAGGCTGGCGCGCAGTGCGTGGAATAAGTCATCACACGGTCCCTGCACCCACTTGCCATGCACCGCCGTGGGCTCATCGGCGGGAATCTCCCAATAGCTTTCAAAACCGCGGAAGTGATCCAGACGAACGATGTCACACGTCTCCAGCGCGCCTTTCATGCGCTGAATCCACCAGTCGTAACCGCGCGCCTTGCAAACGTCCCAGCGATACAGGGGATTGCCCCAGCGCTGGCCAGTCACGCTGAACGCGTCAGGGGGAACACCGGCAACTACCGTGGGCAACAATTTCTCGTCCAGAAAAAACAGATCGGGGTTGCGCCACACGTCGGCCGAGTCATAGCTCACGAAGATGGCAACGTCGCCTACAATCCTGATACCGCGCTGCCCGCAATACTTCCTTAGTGAGCGCCATTGCTCAAAAAAGGCGAATTGAATGGCGCGCTCGGCTTCCAGTTCGCGCTGGTGCTCCAGACCGAACTTGTGCAGACCTTCAGCTTCCCGCCGTACTAACTCTTTCGGCCATGAACTCCACGTGGCTCCGCGATGGACCTGGCGCATCACGTCAAAAAGCACGAAGTCTTCCAGCCACCAGGCGTGGTCGCGCTTGAATTCTTCAAAGCGGCCGCGATCACCATTGCCGCGCTCCAGGAAGTTCTGTGCTGCCCGCTGCAGCAAAGGCATCTTAAATGCTTTTGCTTCGTCGAAATCAACCCGGCCGTGGGGCCGGGGCAGCTTTTTTACCTGGTCTTTTTCCAGCCAGCCTCGTTCAACCAGTCTTTCCAGGCTCACCAGAAGTGGGTTGCCGGCAAAAGCAGAGATGGCTGAGTAGGGCGAATTGCCCATTCCGGGCGGAGAAAGCGGAAGTACCTGCCAGAGTCCCAGGCCGGAGCGTGCAAGGAAGTCCGCAAACGCATAGGCTTCCGGACCAAGATCGCCTATGCCGCCCAGCGAAGGCAGCGAGGTTGGATGGAGTAGAATTCCGGCCGATCGCTGGGACAGCATAGATTTCTATGATGCAGCCTTAGCTGCGGGATTTGGTCAGGTTGTCCATTTCTGTTTTATTGATCTTCACCTTGCCCTCTTTTTCCAGGCGCGTGCTCAGATCATTAACAAACAAGGTCAGCACTTCCTGCCGCTTCTGTGAAGCCAGGCGCTCTCGCAGTTGATCGCGCTGCTTGGCATACTCAGGGTCAGCCGAGGAAGGCTCTTGCCGCTCCACAACCTGTAACACCGCCTGGCTTGCACCCAGATTCAACGGACCGCTAATTTCACCCTGCTTCATGGTGAAAGCGGCATTGGCAGGGCCTCCCATCTGACCGATGTCCGGCACCTGCTGGGTCCGCGAAACCAGATCGCTGGTCTTGAAGGTGGCGCCCGCTTCTTTTGCGGCTTTGGCCAGATCATGCTCGGCATGGGCGCGGTCCGCCATTTCCTGGACCTTGCGCCGCAGGACGTCACTGGCGCGCTGGTTCTTGAATTCAGTCGCCACTCGGTCCTTGATTTCGTCAAAAGAGGGTGTACGCGCAGGCTCGACCTTGGTCACTTGAAATACCACGGTGCTTTGCGGCGTCTGGGTTACCTGCGGGCCGGCCTTTTCGGTGGTGCCAAATATCGCATCCATCAATGGGGGTTGAGGACCAATCCCGGGCAGCGCATCATTGCGGGTAATCAGGTTACTGGTGACGACCTGCGCACCATACTTGCTTGCGGCCTTGTCCAATCCCTGCTTCTGCGCGATTGATTCCGCATCCGTGGAAGCCTGGGTCATCGCGGCTTTGATCTTTTCCTGCTTGATAGCTTCTTCGATCGCCGGCTTTACCTCGGCCAGCGGCTTCAGGTGTGCATCTTCTTTATCTTCAGTCTGGATGATATGGAACCCGAAAGACGTCTGCACTGGATCACTGATCTGACCCTTGTTTTGAGAGAATGCGGCCTTTTCAAATTCTGCAACGGTCTGGCCTTTCTCAATCCAGTTCAGTTCGCCGCCTTTTTCCTTGCTGCCAGGATCGGCGGAATATTTCTTCGCCAGACCGGCCCAGTCGCCGGTGGCTTTTACCTGTTTCAGGACATCCTGCGCTTTGGCGCGCGCTTCATCCACAGCTTTCTGGTCTACCTTGCCGTCCGGTCCCGGCTTGGGCATCTCTATAAGGATGTGGCGGACCTTGGCGCGTTCCTGGATGCGGTAGGCATTCTGGTTTGCACTGTAGGAGCGTTGTATCTCGGCCGGGTCCACAATCACCTTGTCAGCAATGCTCTTCTCATTCACCACAAAATACTTGATCTGCCGTTTCTCTGGGATAGCGTTCGTATAGCGCGCCTGGTTGGCGGCGTAAAAGGCCTTCAACTCCGTGTCAGTCGGCTTGATGGTTTTTGAAACGTCTTCCATCTTGAGAACGGCGTACTGAAACTTGATCTTGGTGTTCTGTTCTTTGTAGGCCTGCTCCACTTCGGAGTCCGATGCAGTTGCGCTGGCGCTGATCACGCTCACCAGCTTCCGCTGCAGCAGGTCAAGCCGGACGTCGCGCTCAAAATTTTCTACCGTGGTGCCGCCTCCGGTCAGCATCTGTTTGTACTTGTCCGCCCCAATCCATTTTCCGCCGGGAAAGAAGGCTTGGCGGTAGGGACCGTACTGCAACTCGTCGCGAAACTCCTGGTCTGATACCTTCAGGCCCATGCGCTCGCTCTCATACTGAAGTTCAGCCTGTTGAATCAGCTGCTTGATCGCCTGCTGACGCATGATCGGCAAATAGAAATCCGGAATCTGGTTTCCGCGGGCCTGCGCCTGCACCATGCGCGCTACCTCTTCGCGGTGGATCTCATGGCCGCCCACGGAGGCCACCACTCCGGTTGCGGTAGCAGCGGTATCACCCGTAAAACCGGGGATGAGATAGGTCACCATGCTGGCAGCCAGAATCAAAAGGAATCCGGCGAGGATATATTTCGCGGCCTTGTTGCCGCTCTGCAAAAACTTAATCATGGATGGAAAGCTCCAGGAATATTATGAGGTCAACTATCTTTCATTATAAATGGGCCAGCCATTTAACAAAACTTTACCTGTTAGCCACTAGCCGGATGCCCTCGCGTGAGCATCACATCAGTCGACATACCCCAAAATCACAAGTTTTGTGTCAATAGAGACCAAAGTAAGCCCGCGGACCCTTACTATTCCGCAACAAGCACGCCGTTGCAGGGTTACACCTTCTTCAGCCGCATCGGGAGCCTTAATCACCGGAGCCAAGTTTTTGACCACGATTTTGATGTCATAATTCTCAGAATAAACACGAGGTAGAACACAAATGCCGGCAAACCAGCGGTTTCCTCTGTTCCTTGCCACCACTGTTGCACTCATGATCATTATCATTGCAGGATGCGGAGGGGGCAGTTCTATTAGCTTTCCTCCCCCAGTCGGTACCTTTACCAACGCAAACCTCAACGGCGCCTTTGCGTTCTCTTACACCGGGACTGACGCCGGAGGCTTCCTGGCGGTTGCCGGCAGCTTTCAGGCCAATGGCTCCGGCACCATCACCTCCGGGACCCAGGACATTAACAGCGGGGCGGGCGTGAAGACCAGCGCGACAATTACCGGCACTTACACTGTACGCGCGGACGGCCGTGGCACGGCCATCCTGAACTCACCCGTGGGGAATACCACGCTGGATTTTGTGCTGGTGGCCAGCGGACATGCGCTGGTAACCCGTTTCGATAACGCGGCAACAGGCAGCGGCACCATCGATCAGCAGACAACTTCCGCGTTCTCCAATGCCGCGCTGGCTGGGGCCTTCGCTTTCAGTATGTCGGGAATCGATACCGGCGGAGTTCCTCTCGCCGTTGGCGGCGCTTTTACTACCGACGCAACGGGTACCCTGACCGCTGGCGTGGATGATTCCAACGACAACGGCCTGGTTGTTACCAATGATCCTATGACTGGCTCCATTCCTGTGGCTTCCACGGGCCGCGGCACGGCAACGCTAAACACTTCCAGAGGCGCTCTGACGTTTGCCTATTATGTTGTTGACGGAAACCATTTGAAGATTGTGGGAACAACCAGCTTTCCAGCGCTGGGTGGCGAAGCTTTCCGCCAGACAGGTCCCTTTACGAACGCTTCCGTTTCCGGTCCGTTTGCTTTCACCGTGGCAGGAGCAGATCTGCTCTCTCAGAACCCGTTTGCTGCCGGCGGAGTATTGGTTTCTGACGGGGCTGGCAATCTCAGCACCGGCGTCGAGGATTTCAATGACGGGGGTCTTGTCACCACTAACGCGCCCTTTACCGGTACCTATATCATGACGTCCAACGGACGTGGCACGATGACCCTGAATTCAACCGCCGGCACGTTCGCTTTTGCCATTTATCCTTCCAGTGGAGGCGTCATTCTGCTTGAAACTGACAATCGGTTCCTGACCAGCGGTACAGCACTCCAGCAACAGACCGCGGCATTCACCGCCGGTTCTCTCCAGGGAACCTACGGATTAAATTTCACGGCCTCAAGCAGTGGCTCTGAACTGGATTCAATAGCGGAATTTACGGCCGATGGCGTAAGCAAGCTCACCGGCATTATTGACATCAACAACAGCGGCGGCCTCACGTTTGGGCAGGCGCTGGCGGGGACATTTACCGCTGCCTCCAATGGCCGCACTACCATGGCACTGCAAACGCCGTTAGGCACGCAGAACATGGTGGTCTATCTGGTAAACGGGACCCGCGCACTCTTCGTCGAAATTGATGGGGGCGTGATTGCGGCGGGCGACATCCGCCACCAATAGAAAGAATCGACTAAACACAAACGTGAAGGGCGGTAGAAATGCCGCCCTTCACGTTGATCGGGACTTCCCGGCAGAAACAGAAAGGCGGAACGCCTGTTGTGCGCGTTCCGCCTTTGGCTCTCAGAAAGAGCTAACGTCAATTTAGTAAAACTGCTTTAGTAAACCCAGTTGCGGCCGTTCCAGTAGACCCAGCGACGTCCGTCCCAACGCCTGTTGTAGCCGGCGTAGCTGCGGTCATAGCGCCCGTCGTATCGATAGTCCCGGTTCACGTATCTGCGGTCATCGCGGTCCCCATCTCCGCCCCGATAGACGCGGTAGTTGTTGTTGTAACCACGGTTTCGGTCGCGATCGTGGTCCCTGTCTCGGTCGCGATCCCGGTCATGGTCCCCATCGCGAAAAGCGACATTCTGTTGAACCACCTGTGCCGATGCCAAAGCCGAACCGCCGGTAATAAGTACCGCACCCACTAACATCATCCTTAAACTATTCATATAATCTCCTCCGATTTCAGCCAGTGCCCGCCTTCTTTCATCCCACGCTGGTTCAGGTCTTAGCTTTTTCGTCCTGCCTGTTAAAACCCCGATTCATCGCCAGGGTTTTGAAAGGCCTGTAACGATTCTCTAAGCCCTGTAACGAACTGTATGGTTTTGTAAGGCACCACGGCACTTGTGAGAGAACAGTAAAATTTTTCTGTTCTGAGTAGCCGATTCGGCCTGTCTAAGCATCCTAGATCGCTTAAGAGGTGCGCCTTGGCACAAATTCCCCCAATGAGTGAATCAGAGCAGCTTCTACATGCACTCAGGCAGTGTGGTGACCAACTGGCCGTGTGGATCAGTAAATCTCCAGCGAACGCCTGCCTGTTTATTGAAGATCCCGCGGCCGCCATGGAAGCGGCTACAGCTCCTGCCGTCCTGGATTTTGACATCGTGCGTGAACTGGAAGCCGTCTTGACCGGCCTGGCCCACAAGCTCGATATGCCCCTGACCCTGCGCCTCGATCCAGATTTGAGCAAGGCCTCATAAGCAGTTGCGGGCTTTTCGCCGTGTGGCCATTTCGCGGTCCTCGCAGGCAAAACAAAATGGCCCGGCTTACTGCAAGCTCGGGCCATTCGTTATTGAGTAAGGGGGTCATCCTACTCAAACCGTAAAGCCTCTATCGGATCCAGCATTGCCGCTTTCCGCGCCGGATAAAATCCGAAGAAGATTCCCACCGCAGTTGAGAACACCACCGCCGCTCCCACCGCCACGGGCGAAATCAGGATGCTCCAGCCCAGGACCTTGGTGATAGTCATGGAAGAAGCAATGCCAAACAAAATGCCCAGAATTCCTCCGGCCATGCTGAGCACCACTGACTCACTCAGAAATTGCCGCAGCACATCGGACTCCGTGGCGCCAATCGCAATGCGGATGCCGATTTCACGCGTGCGCTCAGTCACCGAAACCAGCATGATGTTCATGATTCCAATTCCGCCGACAAGCAGCGAGACGCCAGCAATCGAAGCCAAGAGTAGCGTCATCACCTTGGAAGACTCGTCCGCCAGTTGCGCTACGTCAGCCAGATTTCGCACACTGAAGTCGTCATCCTGCCCGGCGCGAATGCGGTGGCGGTCACGCAGCAGCGAAGTGATCTGTCCCTGCGCCGCGTAGCTGGCTGACTGCGACGTTGCCGAAGCCATGATGTATTGCAGCCAGTCCTGCCCGGTAATCTTTTTTTGCAGAGTGGTGATCGGCACAAAAACGCCGTCGTCCTGGTCCTGCCCCATTCCGGACTGTCCCTTTGCCTGCAACACGCCAACTACCTGGAACGGCAGGTTGCCAATGCGAATCGTCTTGCCCGTGGGATCGGTGTTTCCGAACAGGTTTTGCTGCACCGTGGCGCCAAGCACTACCACGTTGGTCGCGCGGGTTACGTCGTCCTGTGAAAAGTTCGCTCCCTTATCAAAGTTCCAGTTGCGGATATCAAAATATTGCGGCTCCGTGCCGGTAATGCGCGTGCTCCAGTTCTGGTTGTCGGCAACCACCAGCACGCTGGCGCCTGCACCCGGAGCAACCATACCGATGGTTGGAACCTGCTGCTGGATCGCCTTCATGTCGTCATAGACAAGAGTCTTAGTCGCGCCGCCGCCCAGCCGTATGCCGCCTTTATTTACGCTGCCGGAGCTGACATACAGCAGATCAGTTCCCATCGACGCAATCTGGTCCTGCACCTGCTGCTGCGCGCCCTGCCCCAGTCCAACAGTCGCAATGACTGCTCCCACGCCGATCACAATTCCCAGCATGGTCAGCAGTGAACGCATTTTGTTTCTCGTCAACGCTCGTACAGCTATTTTTAAGATCGCTATGAAATTCATATAACCCCCGTTGTAAAACCCGATCTTGTTCTCCGTGTCTCCGTGTCTCCGTGGTGGATGTTTGCTTTTAGTCATCCACTGTCGGCAACGTCTTCAACATTTCAGCTGCGCGCGGCCGCTGCCGCACCGGATCGTCATGCCGGATCTTGCCGTCGCGGAACACCACCGTCCGCTTCGCAAATTGCGCGATGTCCGGTTCGTGCGTGACCAGGACAATCGTCAGCCCGCTATCGTTCAGCTCCTGGAAAATCTGCATGATCTCCACTGACGTTCTGCTATCCAGGTTTCCCGTTGGCTCGTCGGCCAGCAGGATTGCCGGCTTGTTCACCAGCGCGCGCCCAATTGCAACGCGCTGTTGCTGTCCGCCAGAAAGCTGGGAAGGAAAGTGGTCCATTCTCTCGCCCAACCCAACCAGTTCCAGCACCTCTTTGGCTCTCGCCAGACGCTGCTCTTTCGGCATCTGCGCATACAGCGTGGGCAATTCCACGTTTTCCAGCGCCGTGGTGCGAGAGAGCAGGTTAAAGCCCTGAAACACGAATCCCAGTTTGCGATTCCGGATGGCTGCCAGCTGCTTCTTGTCAAGGCTGGAAACGTTCGTCCCCTCCAGGATGTAATCGCCGCTGGTCGGTTTATCCAGGCAGCCCAGCATGTTCATAAAGGTCGACTTGCCGCTGCCGCTGGAGCCCATGATCGCCACAAACTCTCCCGGCTGAATCGTCATATCAACTCCGCGCAGAGCGTGCACCTTGGTCTCGCCAAGATCGTAAGACTTGTGCACGTCCTGCACCTGAATTACCGGGGTTGAGCTAACCGGACGCTCCTGTTTCGTGAATTCATTTTTGAGTTCGACTTGTGCCAGCGTTGCCATAAACCCTTCTTTCTCTCATAATCCAATTCGCGTATTTCGCGTTAATTCGCGGTTAATTTTGTTTATCTGCGTTCATCAGCGCTAATCTGCGGCGAGTCTACCGGCCCACTCTCGCGCCACCGGCTGCTCCACGCGTTGCTCCCATACCCGGGGCTGCCGAGGTTGCACTGGCCGTCTTGGTAGCCGCAGCTGAACCAGTTACTACCTGGTCTTGCGGATTCAGTGAACCCTTCACCACTTGCGCGACCTCAGTCGTGGTGTGGTCAGTGATGCCCAGCTTGATCTGCACTGGCTCAACCGACTCGTCCGCATTCAGCTTCCAGACGACCGCAGTCGTGGCCTGTTGTCCAGACGTTTGCGGCCCCTTTCCGCCTTTGCGAGCTGCACCGGCCGCTGCGATTCCAGCTTTGGTGTAAAGATCACTGATCTGCTGCGCGGTCAAATCCGGAGTGAAGCGCAAAGCTCCATTCGGAACCTTCACCACATCATTGGCCGTGGCAACGGGAACCGTGACGTAAGCCGTCATGCCCGGAAACAGCTTCATATCTGGGTTATCAAAATCCACGATCGTGGTATAGGTCACCACGTTCTGCACGGTCGTGGCATTCAGGCGCACCGCGGAAACCTGGCCCTTGAATGAATCCTTGGGAAATGCATCCACTTTGAAGTTCACCTCCTGGCCGGCGTGGATCGTGCCCACGTCGCTTTCATCGGTGCTCACATAGACCTGCATCTTGGTCAGATCCTGCGCGATCAGAAAGATCACAGGTGCTTGAAACGAGGCCGCCACAGTCTGGCCGACGTCCATGTTGCGGGAAACTACCGTGCCATCCACCGGAGCATGAATTTGAGTGTGGTCGAGATTAAGCTGGCTCTGACTGAGGGCAGCAGCGTTCTGTTTCACGATCGCTTCAGCTTGATCCAGCTGCGTCTGTGCCACTTCGACTTGCTTCTTCGCCGACTCGGCGGCCGCTTCGGAGGCCTTCTCGGCAGCCTGCGCCGCATCCACGCTGGAG
>DATCAX010000735.1:0-7360 GCA_036512375.1 Candidatus Angelobacter sp.
CAGGCCCTTAAGGCAACCGAGGCAGCGCTTGCCGCGCGCCCGAAAGTCAGCGGTGGCTCCGGGCAGGTTTACCTCGACGCCGGTCTTGCCCGCGTTTTCGATGCCGCCGAGAAAGCCGGCGAAAAGGCCGGCGACTCCTTCGTCACCGTCGAACGCCTGTTGCTGGCGCTGGCGCTGGAAAAAGACAGCGAAGCCGGCAAGATTTTGAAAAGCGCCGGTGTCACCCCGCAAAACCTGAACAGCGCCATCAACGCCCTGCGCAAGGGCCGTACGGCGGATTCGGCGTCGGCGGAGAATGCCTACGACGCCTTGAAGAAATATGCCCGCGACCTGACGCAGGCTGCGCGCGACGGCAAGCTCGATCCGGTAATCGGCCGCGACGAGGAGATCCGCCGCACCATCCAGGTGCTCTCGCGACGGACCAAGAACAATCCGGTGCTGATCGGCGAACCCGGCGTTGGCAAGACCGCTATCGTTGAAGGTCTGGCCCAGCGTATTGCCGATGGCGACGTTCCGTCATTTCTGGCGGACAAACGCATTCTCGGTCTCGATCTTTCATTGATCGTTGCCGGAACCAAGTATCGCGGACAGTTTGAAGAGCGCCTGAAGACCATCATGAAAGAACTGATGGAGAGCCAGAACTGCATCATCTTTATCGATGAGTTGCACACGCTGGTCGGCGCCGGATCAGCGGAAGGCTCACTGGACGCCGCAAACATTTTGAAGCCCGCGCTTTCACGCGGCGAAATTCAGTGCATCGGCGCAACCACGCCAGGCGAATACCGCAAATCGATTGAGAAAGACCGCTCGCTGGAACGTCGGTTCCAGGCCGTTAAAGTGCCGCCGCCAGGAGAAGAACAGGCGGTCAAGATCATTTACGGAATCAAAGAGCGTTACGAAAAGTTCCACGCCGTGAGCTATACCGACGAGGCAATTCAGTTTGCGGTGTATCACTCAAACCGGTACATTCCAGATCGTTTTCTGCCGGACAAAGCGATCGACCTGCTGGACGAAGCCGGCGCGCGCGTAAAGCTGCGCCAGACTTCACTGCCGGATGACATCACCGAAGTCCAGAAGCGGATCAAGTTCATTGTTCACCGGATGGAAAATGCCATTGCGAACCATGAGTTCGAAAAGGCACGGTTCTACTCCGATGAAGAGCGCAAAGAGCGCGAGAACCTGCGCGCCCTGCGCGAGAAATATCACCTGGATGAATCCTCCACCGGCGTTGTAGGCCGCGAGGACATTGAGGAAGTGGTCAGCCGCTGGACCGGCGTACCCGTTACCTCCATCAAGGAAGAAGAAACGCAAAAGCTGCTGCGGGTGGAAGAAGAGCTGCACAAGCGCGTGATCTCGCAGGACAAGGCCATCAGCGCCCTGGCCCGCTCGATCCGCCGCTCACGTGCCGGCCTGAAGTCGCCCAGCCGTCCCATCGGCTCGTTCCTGTTCCTGGGACCGACCGGCGTCGGCAAGACTGAAGTCGCGCGCACTCTGGCGCACTTTCTCTTTGGCAGCGACAAATCACTGATCCGCTTCGACATGTCCGAGTTTATGGAGAAACATTCGGTCAGCAAACTGATCGGTTCGCCTCCGGGATACGTGGGCTATGAAGAAGGCGGACAGTTGACTGAGCGCGTAAAGCGGTCACCCTACTCAGTCGTGCTGCTGGACGAAATCGAGAAAGCGCATCCGGATGTTTTCAACATTCTGCTGCAAGTGCTCGAAGACGGACAACTCACCGACGGCCTGGGCAACACGGTGGATTTCAAGAACGTAATTATCGTGATGACCTCGAACATCGGCGCACGGCACCTGATGAAGCGCAAGGGTCTCGGTTTCTCGCTCGACAAGGAAGAAATGGTCCACGATAAGGTTGAAGAACTGGTGAAACAGGAAGTGAAGAAGACCTTCAACCCTGAGTTCCTGAACCGTCTGGATGAAGTGATTCTGTTCCAGGCACTGACTGATGCTGACCTGATCCAGATTCTTGAACTGCTGGTACAGCAGCTCAACGGCAACCTGGCGCAGCGCCACATCACGATCACGGTGACCGAGGAAGCGAAGCGGTGGATTCTGGACAAAACGCTGGTGGACCGCAGCTACGGTGCGCGTCCATTGCGCAGGGCCTTGCAGCGGTACATTGAAGACCCGCTGTCTGAGGCGCTTATCCAGGGAACTATCACCACGCGTCCGGCTTTCATTGAGGTCTACCTCGACGGTGCGCAACTGTTCTATCGCCCGGTTGGCGATGGCGCAGAGAAGAGCGACGGAGTCCTGCTCTACAGCGCTTAACCGGAATTTAGTACACAATCAGAGCCCGCCAGCAAAACCTGGCGGGTTTTGCTTTTAGTGGGCCGCAGGCACCGACACGGGGATTGGGGTCGGTTTCGGATTCGCATTCGGGCTGGGAGTAAACGTTGGCGTTGGCGTTGGTGTTGCTGTTGGTGTCGAAGTCGGAGTGGGAGTCGGACTGGGAATAATTCTTGTTGGGGACGTCGGAGTGGCTGTCGGGGTCGGACTTGGAGTTGGGGTAAAGTCCGGTGCAGGGGACGCGGTCGGAGTTGGGGTAGGCGACGGGCTCTGAGCAACGATCCTGAGGGACAAGTTCGCGAGCAGCAAACAAACGAACGCAATCACAGCAAGAATTGAGAGTTGATATCGAAGAATTCGCACATTTGTGTTGATGCCGGGGCGTACCAAGCCGTTGGCCCAATGATTTGCGCTGTTTTTAGAGCAATGGGACAATAGAACCATGAGAAAACCTTTGATCGTAGTAAGAACCTTGTTGGCCGTAGGGGTGGCACTGCTGGGGAACGCGGTGGCACAAACGTCCGCGGCCCCGAGCCAGACTCCGCCGGCCAAAAAACCGGCTGCGGCTGCAGCTAAAAAAACTCCATCTGCCGCGGCGAAAACCGGCACGGCGACCAAGGAGCAGACTGTGACCGAGCTCACATCCACCAAGCAGAAAGCCAGCTACGCGATTGGAATGAACTGGGGCACAGGCCTGCACCGCCAGGGAATTGATGTGGACAGCGCGGCGCTTATCCAGGGCATGAAGGACGCATTGGGCGGCGGCAAGACACTGCTGACGGAAGAGGAAGCGCGCGCAGCCCTGATGAAACTCCAAAGCGAGATGCAGGCCAAGCAGCAGGCTAAGGCGTCCGAGGAGGGTGAGAGCAACAAGAAGGAAGGCGAGACGTTTCTGGCTGCCAACAAGGGCAAGGAAGGCGTTGTTACGCTGCCCAGCGGTCTGCAATACAAAATTCTCACGCCAGGTACCGGCCCCAAGCCAACTTCTGCCGACAGCGTCGTCTGCAATTACAAGGGGACGTTGATCAACGGTACCGAGTTTGACAGTTCCTACAAACGCGGAGAACCGGCAACATTCCCGGTCACAGGCGTGATCAAGGGTTGGACTGAGGCATTGCAATTGATGCCGGTAGGATCGAAGTGGCAGCTGGTGATCCCATCTGACCTGGCCTACGGACCGCGCGGCACACCGGGCGGGCCTATCGGCGCAAACGCCACTCTGATCTTTGAAGTGGAATTGATGTCGATCAAAGACAAGAACCCGCCACCTGACAAAGCTCCTGCTCCGGCAGCAGCCCCGGACAAGACGCCGGCGGGAACTGCAACTCCGGCCGCCAGTCCGTCACCGACGCCAACCCCGGCGCCCACGCCGAAGAAGTAATCTCCAGAGGGGGCCGTCAGCGGACGGCCCCCATTTTCAGGCGAAAAAAATCTTCAAGCCCGCGTTTTCTTTTTGGTTTCCTTCAATATCTTCGTCACCTGTTGCAGATGATTCAGATCGTGTCCCGCCACCATTTTGACTACATGTTTTACGCTTTCATTGCCGCGTTCCGCGTGGACACCATAATTGTCCCAGAGTTTTCGTGGGACGGATTTCAGCAACGCCAGGTTGGCCTCGCGCAAGGCGCGAAAATTGGCCAGCGACTGCCGGGGATCACGACGAGAATAGTTAAACGCATTGGCCCACAGGTCCTGGTCATAAGCCTGGATGGGAATGGCGTTGGTCGTCAGAACCTGGCGAAGGCGCCAGGAGATAGCCAGCTCTGCATCCGCCAGGTGGGCCAAAATCTCCGCGACCGACCATTTGTCCGGCTCTGGCCGGTGCATCAGTTGCTTACCGGTTTTCCCTTTGAGCAAGGCGGCCAGCTTGCCGGGTGCGGCCTGCTGCAAGCGCAATGGATCTTTGCCTTCGCCATAACTCAGCAAACGATTTGTGTACTCCTGCACGGTTTCCTGCATAGTCTCTCCTCCAGGTTCGCAACATTGGATCATGACGGAGAGCTGTGCGACTCAGCAAAATGAAGAGCAGGTAAGTGTTCTATGCGCCTTTTTGTAAAATTGGGCGTGTCACGGAGAACGCATGCGAGTGCGGTTCGGTGCCTGACGAGCCCGCGGGAAAACTGGAAACTCGGTTATCTCAACGTTTCAGCCCCTCAACCAAAGTCAGGTACTCGATTTCTGCACCTTCAAGATTCTCCATGTCATCTAATATGCTGACTAAACTATGAAGCTGACTGTCTATACCGCTCCCTGGTGCCGCGACTGCCATGTCGCCAAGCGCTGGCTTGCCCAGAACAACATCTCGTACCATGAGATCAATATTGAAGAGACGCCCGGCGCGGCGGAGGAAGTGATCCAGAGCACCGGCAAGCGGGCCATTCCGCAGTTCGTGATCGATGGCGCGTGGGTGCAGCCCTACGTTCCCGGAGAAGGCTTCAAGTACGACGAAATGGCCGAGCTTTTCGGAGTTTCTCAGCCCTAGTCCTACCCAAACCATCATCTCGAACAGGCAGGCTGGCGAGTAAGGAGTTTACACGCCATGCACTTGTGATGGCAGCCAAGCGTTTTAGCTGGAACCGCGATCTTTGCTAAACGAGGACGCGCCCCGGGACGGTTCTTTCAAAGTCCCGCCTTCCTGATTCCTCCTGTTCGCGGCCGGGGTTCTGCTTTCGATTCTTTGGCGGCTCGGCCATCCCCCGTCAGCCGTAGGATCGCCTCCACTAGCATCGGCCCTGTATCACGCAGTTCCTGGCGGGCGGCAACGCCGAGCTTGCGCAGCAGCGCTTCGCCTTCAGGCAGAATGGACAGAGTTACCTGTCGCCGATCAGTGGCAGAGCGCGTTCGGCGAAGCAAGTTATGCTCCTCGCAACGGTCCACGAGTTCAACCATGCTGTTGTGATTCAGCTGCATTCTCTCAGCCAAATGGCTGATGGTTGGCGCCAAGTCGTGAGGCAAACCCTTGATCGCCAGAACTAGTTGATATTGCTGGTGATTCGCCCCCAAAAGCCGACTGGCCTCTTCCATGTTCCGGAGAAACCGGCGCAACTGGTAGCGGAACTCCCCCAGGGCCAGATACTCCGGTTCACTCAACGGCCGCACATTTTTTTCCTTTGACATTTTATATCGCTCCGCGACATAATAACAACATTCTGCTAGATTCGAGCCTGGGCCTTTTCATCGGACACTAAAACCGACGGAAAAGGCCCTTTTACTTTTGGTCCCATAATTGTAAACAACTGTAAATAACTGTAAAGATTCGAACAATGGGTTGTTACCCTTAAAGGGGAAATGCCCATAAAAATTCGGCTTGCCATCACGGTTCGACTACTCACGATCGAGCATTTATGATCAAAGGTAATCCCGTTAAAAGTTTTTTCCAGTTTTTTGAACGTGCCAAGGAGAGCGCTTGATCCCTCGATATACCCGCCCGGAAATGGGCCAGATCTGGAGTGATGAAAACAGGTTCCGCTGCTGGCTTAAGGTAGAAGCTGCGGCCAGTCTCACGCTCGCCGATGCCGGGATTGTCCCAGAGAACGCGGCACGGGCCATTGCCGAACGCGGTGACTTTGATTTGAAACGCATCCACGAAATCGAAGCCGAAGTAAGGCATGACGTGATTGCCTTTACCACAGCGGTGGCGGAAAAAGTTGGACCGGAAGCGCGCTGGCTGCATTACGGTCTCACGTCGAACGATGTGGTAGATACGGCGCAGGCGCTCCAGATCAAAGAGGCATCACGGATCATCGCGGAAGATCTGGAGCAGTTGAAGCAGGTCCTGGCCCGGCGCGCGCATGAGTTTGAGCACACGCCTACGATTGGACGGACGCACGGCATCCACGCCGAGCCGACGACGTTCGGGCTGAAACTGGCGAACTGGTATGCCGAAATTGTGCGCAACATCGAGCGCTTCCAACGCACCGCGGAAGAGATGCGTGTGGGAAAACTCTCCGGCGCGGTGGGAACATTTGCTCATCTGGAGCCGGAGTTTGAGGAGAAAATCTGCAGGCGGCTGGGATTGGAGGCTGCTCCGATCTCCACGCAGGTGATCCAGCGCGACCGCCACGCTTATTACGTGGCCACGCTGGCGACGATCGCTTCCACGCTGGACAAGATCGCCACGGAGATACGCCATCTGCAAAGGACTGAAGTCCGAGAGGCCGAAGAATATTTCAGCGAAAAGCAAAAGGGTTCTTCAGCCATGCCGCACAAACGCAATCCGATTACCTGCGAGCAGATCAGCGGCCTGGCGCGCGTGGTGCGGGCCAATGCGCAGGCAGCATTTGAAAACGTGGCGCTATGGCATGAGCGCGATATCTCGCATTCATCGGTTGAGCGCGTGATTTTGCCGGACTCCACGATTCTTGTGGACTACCTGCTGACCAAAACCATTCACCTACTCGATACGCTGATGGTCTATCCCAACCGCATGCTCAAGAACCTGGAATCCACTGGCGGGCTCGTATTCAGCGGGCAGCTTCTGCTGGATCTCTCGGAACACGGCATGGCGCGGGAAGACGCTTACCGTCTGGTGCAGAAACATGCCATGCGCGCGTGGAAAGACGACCTGAATTTCCGCGAGCTGGTGATGAACGATCCGGAAATTACCTCGCGCGTTCCGGCCAGGCAGATTGAGCAGGCATTTTCCATCGAGCGGCAGTTGAGGAACGTGAGAAAAATCTTCGAGAGGGTGTTTGTGGATTCTGCAAAGCGCTACTAAATATTAACCTGCCATGATCGTAAGTGGCCCTTGAGATTCACTTGTGCGAAATCCATCGGTTTTGCAGCTGTCGCAACGATAGGTCCCTTTCGCATTTCCGGGAAGAAGAGCAATCAGATCTGTTTTCTTGTCCCAACATTTAGGACAAAACGGGCCAGAAACTCCTCCATCAGAATTCACTTTCCAGGCTACAGTCTCGGCGTATAGAACCTGAATTTCACGGCTAGTAATTCTTAATCTGCTTTCACCTTCGGAAGATAGTTCCTGGAGTTTGGCTATATATGAGGAATAGACGTGCGCAGGTCTCTTGCCTACATGGAGGAGTTCAGCGAG